>JANPAD010000463.1:0-5677 GCA_031429735.1 Bdellovibrio sp.
CTTGTTTTGTATTGAATGTGATGTCGGCGCCGTTCTTCAGGCTGATTAAAGGGTTCACCGCGCTCATGTTGCGGGTTAGGCCGTTGATTTGAAGTTGAGCGAAGATTGGAGCGCTTTCTTGAGCTTGAACTTGAGTAGATACGATGAGCATTAAAGATAAAGAGATTAAAATAGCTTTCATAGAGTCCCCCGACTTTGCGGAATTTGTTCGATACAGTCCTTCCATTACAAAGGTTGTGCCAAAGCTTTTGACGATCGTAGAACTATTACAATGCTTGGCGCGGATATTAGCGTATTTTTGTGTGGTTCCAAAATGAAGACTGGTTTGAGTTTGGGTCTGCACCTTGGAACCAGTCAGATGTTGCATTTGTGGCCAAAAGAAATTGCTGCTGTGCAAGGTGCTGATCGGCTCGCCGAAACTTGGCCCCATTCTTCCATTGTCCTGATTTAACTTATTATAGAGGGGACAAAATGAAACTTTTCACACTATTTTTGACATTACTGGCGTCTTATTCGGTTCAGGCCGATTCTTTTACGATCATCCGTGATGGTAAAGAGTACCGCTGCGAACAGACGGGTCCGATTTCACCTGTTGATCCGATCGCTTGTGCGAACAAGGCTTACTCGGGTCCGTTCTCGCGGGAAGAGTCACAGCAACTCTGTTCGGGCGCACGTGATACTTCGCCGGCGGATTGCGGTATTAAAGCTTACTCGGGACCTTACTCGAGAGCCGAAGCCGTTCAGCTTTGCACTGGTTCACGTACGGCGAGCGGGCCGATTGATTGCGCTAATAAAGCCTACACGGGAGTTTTCTCAAGAGCCGAGTCCATCACTCTTTGTCAAGGCAATGGCTCAGTGGCGAACGCCGACTGTGCTTTGAAGGCCTATGCGGGACCTTATTCACGTGAAGAATCAATCCGTATGTGCAAAGCGCAGCCGTTGTTGGTTATGAGAAGCCTTGATCTGATTGCGAAGTCGCAGGAACTGAAACCTAAAGTTGAAGCGATTAAAGCTGGACTTCAGGCTAAAGAGAATTTGAAATAAACTGTACGTCAGTGTCTAGAAGCAAAAAAAAAGCCCACGTGATGTGGGCTTTTTTTGTTTGGCTGAGAATGCTTTCTTACAACATCATCGCTTTTTTAAGATTCGAATCAATCGCATCCAAGAACGCTTCAGTATTCAGATAGTTTTCTGAAGATACTTTTTCGCCGTAGATACAAACCGCTAAGTCTTTGGTCATTTTTCCTGATTCAACAGTTTCAACACAAACTTTTTCTAAAGTTTTTGCGTATTTATCTAAAGCCGCGTTGCCATCAAGCTTCGCGCGGTGTTCAAGGCCACGTGTCCACGCAAAAATTGAAGCGATCGGGTTAGTTGAAGTGGGCTTTCCCTGTTGGTGCATACGGTAGTGACGAGTCACTGTGCCGTGCGCGGCTTCGGATTCCATTGTTTTGCCATCTGGAGTTACAAGCACCGAAGTCATCAAACCTAAAGAACCAAAACCTTGCGCAACTGTATCAGATTGAACGTCGCCATCGTAGTTTTTGCAGGCCCATACGAAGTTACCGTTCCATTTCAATGCTGAAGCCACCATGTCATCGATTAAGCGATGTTCATAAGTAATGCCGGCAGCTTCATACTTGGCTTTAAATTCTGTTTGGTAGATGCTTTCAAAGATATCTTTGAAACGGCCATCGTATTTTTTTAGAATTGTATTTTTAGTCGATAAGTACAAAGGCCATTTTTTAACTAAGGCTGTATTAAAGCAAGAACGCGCAAAACCTGTGATTGATTCGTCGGTGTTGTACATCGCCATGGCAATGCCATCGCCTTTGAAGTTGTAAACTTCGTGTTGAATTTTTTCGCCGTTTTCGCCTTCGAAAGTAATTGTCAGTTTGCCTTTGCCTTTAGTCACAAAATCAGTCGCGCGGTATTGATCGCCGAAAGCGTGACGGCCAATGCAAATTGGCGCTGTCCAGTTGGGAACAAGGCGTGGCACGTTCGAACAAATGATCGGCTCACGGAAAACTGTGCCATCTAAAATGTTACGGATTGTGCCGTTTGGTGATTTCCACATTTGTTTTAAGCCGAATTCTTTAACGCGGGCTTCGTCCGGAGTGATGGTCGCGCATTTGATGCCGACGTTGTACTTTTTGATGGCCTCTGCGGCGTCAACAGTGACTTGGTCGTTTGTGGCATCACGATGTTCCATACCTAAATCGAAATACTTAATATCGATATCGAGGTAAGGAAGAATCAGTTTATCTTTAATGAATTTCCAGATGATGCGGGTCATTTCGTCGCCATCGAGTTCAACAACAGGATTGGCTACCTTAATTTTTTGCATATGAGTTCCTCTCTTTATTTCAAAGAAAATACAATAGAGTTTCGGGGCGCTTTTGGCACGGAGTTTTGCTGGATGTCGACCTAGGGCGCACTGATGACACAGCGCTTGATGTTAGGCCAATGGGTAGGTCGTGTTTAATTTTCGTTTTGTGAAAGAGAATCGATCATTTGGGCATCCGAAAATGTCACTAATTGAGCTAGGCGAAGCTTTTCGGTGGCTGAACGGGCGTTAACGGCCACGGTCTCTTGAGTAAAGCTGAGCCAGTTTTTATAGGCCTGTTTACGTACTAAAATGTGTTCATTTCTATTTTGCGCTAAGTTCTTCAAAAACTGCGCATATTCTTGCGGCTGAAAACCACTGATTTTTTGCGGTGTATTCCAGTTCGCTGAAAATGCGATCAAAAAGCTGAGTTTGTGCTTAAGTTCAAGGGCGCTGTTATGAGGGGTAGTTGCAGTTGAGCCGGGCTGATGAGCGGTGAAGTAAGTTTCAATTTTTTTGAAATAATCTTTTTGGTTAAAGTCGCGGGTGAGAACTTTTTGGTTATAGATCGCGGCTAGTAAATCGGGAGCGTTTAATTGATGGGCCTTCGCTTCAGCGATCTTAGCTGAGCGAACTTTAGTTTGAAGCTGCTCTTTCGTTATTGGAAAAAAAACATCGCGTTCGTCTTGAAACAAATAATTGGATTGGGCCACATAGCCGACAACCAGACCGATAACTGCAAGTGCGACATAACGTTTCATCATACTTTTTTATCGGCATTTTAAGAGGAGATTTAGAGTTTTAGATGTGCTTTTGAAAATAAACAGCCCAGCGCAAGGTCTGGGTTGTTTTAAGTTGATACAGCGGCGGTACTGAACAACACACCGAGCTATTTCGGATCATTTCCGACCAGCAGATCTGAACACTCTTAAAACAGTTTTTAAACTAAGTTGAATAATTGCACGTCTAATCGAGATGATTGAAAAGCAGCAATACTTTGAGTTGGTTAACCTACTCAATAAATCAAATAAAGCGAAAAATCAGACAACTGATTTTAACTTTTTTATAGAGGACAATAGACTCTACTTTGGACTGCCAAATCAGCAAAGATTGCTTATTGCAATTCGGAATGCGACCACGAAATGGAGCGTAGCTCGAGCTACAAAACTATTTGAACTGGAAGATTTTATAACTCATTTGCTCAATGTTGAGCTAAGCGATGTTAATCAAGTAAACGAACTCATCAAAAGCTCACTTTTTCAAACTAGCCTTGAGTGATGTGAGCTGATTTAAGATCTTTTCTTTATTCTCAGGTTTTGATAAATCAGTTCTTATGTAAAATTCCAATATATAGCCAAATGTAAGATTGTACTCGAGATGAATAACCTCATCGCAGTAGTACAAAATTTCTTCACCCGTATCGCTAAAAGCCATGGTGGCTGTTGGTAGTTTTTGTTGATGTCGAGAGACTCGTAATTTAATCAAATTCTTTGCATCATCAATAGGAGTAACTTTGAAATTTTTTAAATCACTGAAATCAAAAAAAAGGTACGATGACTCATTGAAAAGCCGTACGAATTGTTTAATTGATTCAATATTCGACATACTTTGAGAGCAGTCCATAGTGACTTATCGGCTATTTTTAAATAAACTGCAGTGGTATATTCTAAGACAGTCCGATTGAGGTGTTTGTATTAGCCGAAAGTCAGGTGCAGATGCTTTTGCTAAGCTGCAGGAACTCATTAAAAAACAAAAGCGCTAAAAAATATTAAAACTAGAAGTGATCAATGCTGTCAACTAAATCGCTGTAATCGATGTACGGATTGCGGTTACCCTGAAGGTCTTCAATTTGGCTGTTTTGATCGGCCTCTTGAGCATCCACCGGATCGAACTTATCCCATTTGCGTAAAGCCGCCTCTTCAGCAGGAGACATTTTCATTTGGTAGCGAGTCGCAAAGTAAAAAATAGCGCGGGCCGTATTACCTTTTTGTGTATCAGGCACTTCGAAAATAATTTCGCCGTTTTCTTGACGGCCGAATTTGTTTTGTGGGCATTTCAACGGCGACGGTTTTTGCGGATCAACCACATATCCGAAATGTAAAGAACCGCGCTGACCATTCATTTGAGAATCTGTGGGAAAAAGATGGTGCAGGTCAGACTTTTGAAGCTCTCGAGGGAAGCGACCGGTAAAACGGCTTTGTGGCCAAGTGTGTTCGGTGTTAATGATGTTGCCTGAGATCGGCAGCATGTCCGGCCCGAATGTTGTTTCACCTTTAAAGTCGGCATCGGTGAATTCTTTTTCACAGTAAACGTCTTTAACATTGTAGATACCGGCTGCGTCCTGCTTTAAAAAAAGCTGGCCGAACAATTTACGACGAGCCCCATTGTAACCTAAGGCCGTGTGTTGAACGCATTTTTTTGAAGTCGCGTCAGGGGTTATGTCTGCAGACCCCGGTTCAGTGACAGACTGTAAAGACGGATTGATCGAAACTGAAGATGGCGAGATGGGCATTGCTTCTGCCGTCGGGATATCCGAGTAGGCCGCTGCGGGAGTGGCATCCGAAGAAGCTAAAACAGCATCTACTTCACAGTTTGATACGATTTCGTCCGGTTGCTGATCTTGCTTAACATGGCCACCGCTTAAAATACTGAAAAGCAGATTTTTAAGGTCATCATTTTTAAGTGTTTTGTTTTGGTGGCCCGCAATAAAATCGGCACCATAGTAATTATCAATTCGAGAGTCGGCAAAAGCCGCAATTGAAGCGAAAGACATGACAAGAAGAATCATAATGCGCATGACAAACCCCATCCCAAAAGCACCGCAGTTAAACCCGCGTTTTTACAGCTCTTGGCTGGTTATTTAACAGTGCCCGAGTAGATGTAAGCTATACCAAAACTAACCGGCTTAAAACTCATTTCTGAGAATTGCCCTGTTTGCTTCATAAGTCCTAAAAATTCTTCACGGCAGGGAAAGGCCGAAGACGATTTTTGTAAATACTCGTAGGCATCTCTTTGGCCGGTTACAAGGCCGCCAATTTTCGGCAAGATCTTTTCAGAGTAGAAATTATACAAATCTTTAATAACAGGAGTCTGCATTTGACCGAACTCCAGAACCATCACACGGCCACCGCTTTTAGTAACCCGAGCCATTTCGCTGAGCCCTTTAACAGGGTCGCCCACGTTGCGGATACCGAAAGAAATGCTACTGATATCAAAGCTTTTGTCGGCATACTGCAGCTGGGTCACATCGGCAATTTCGAATTGAACATCAAGACCGTTTTGCTTTGCTTTTTGAGGAGCAGTTTCAAGCATTTCAGCACAGAAATCGGTACCGATCACCGCTCCCGTCGG
>JANPAD010000464.1:0-8752 GCA_031429735.1 Bdellovibrio sp.
ACGGTGGTTTGCATTATTATCTTGACGCCTACATATTCAAAATGCGCGACCCGATCAATCGGCACTATATTGGACCCCTTATGCTAATTGGTGGCCAGAGCGAACACTTAGGGGAGGATGTCAACCTTGGTAAACTATACCCTACATAAATCGCCTTTTGAGCGCAGGCCCGAAACCATTAATCTTGTATTGCCGGTATTTTTTTTACTGGCGGCACTGTTTGAGATTTTTCAGCGCCCCTCTTTCAGTCGCATTCAAATTCTTTCTTTAAATGTTCTCAGTGAATTTATTTTTCTAAATTCTTTGCATGTGATATTTACAGTTTTATTTTTTATAAATCGCGATGAGTTCAAAAATTATGTCCGCTCAAAATCAGAAGAACTCGGCTATCCACTTGTTTTTAAATGGGCCCTCGCATACCTTGCTTTTTTAGCGGCTGCTTGTATTTTATTTTTCAATCATAGCTTTAGCTTTGCGGAGATTAGTTTAGCCAGCTTTCTGACCAAAATAGCCTTGATTTACAGGGTTCACCACTCTGTCAGTCAGAATGTGGGAATGTCGCTTTTGTACTATTCAGATGTTCAAAATCTGGATCGACCAGAACCATTTTTAAAAAAATGTATATCTTTTGAACGACTTTTTTGGCCTATCATATTGGGATTAACCCTGCTTTCACATTTAGCCATGATGTATTTAGAACTCAGATTGCAAGTTCTTATGTTCTGCCTTAATGTTTTGATTGTTTTTTTTATGGTTTTGTATCTTTATACTTACACTCGAAAACTCGACAAAGGATTTTCAAATTTGCGCCTGATTTTTAATTTGCGCTATTTGCTTTATCCGCTTGCCTTTTCATCTCGTCTGGCCGGAATTGGTATTTGCGCGATACACGGAGTTGAATATTATTTAATAAACCAGAAAATTTCGCCCAAAGAACCAAATGGAATTTTTAAAAATGTGGGCTTTGGATTTTATTTTTTTAGTATCGCTTTTTCGGTTTCAAGTTTTATAACAATCCTCTATTTTGTAAGCGATCACTCTATTCAAAAAAACTATTTTCTGCCATTTTTCATCTGTTATGTCTTTTTTCAAAGTGTGAGCTTTTTTCATTTTTACGTAGATGGACACATTTTCAAATTTAAAGACGCTAGTGTTCAAAGGTTTATCGGACCACTTTTTTTTAGATCTGATTTGAGAAAGTCCGTTAAACCGATTTCTTCATTACGGATTGAGTGAATTTGTTTTTATTTTCAAAAAATAGCGGCGCAATATGTGTTTGAACAACTTTATCTTTAAATTTGAAAATGAGCCCATCTACGTAAAAATGGAAAAAGCTCACACTTTGAAAAAAGACATAACCGATGAAAAAAATCCAAAAATAACCGTTTGGTATCTGCTGTTGATTGTGAAAATAATAAATCGTTATGATGCTTGAAATTGCAAGTAGAACCATGAAGCATAAAAGTGTAATATTTTGTTTTGAAAGCGAAAATGAAAACCCTTGGTTGTTAACTTTTTTGTTTACTAGCAGGTACTCTGTTCCGTGTATGACAGATATGCCGGCAAATGAAACATGTGAAAGAACGCTTAATGGATATAGAAAATAGCGACAATTGTAAATAAAACGTGACCGAGCAAATTCGGAATCTACTTGATTGGTCAATAGGAAGATTGATAAATTGAAAATTAGAATACTTACTAAACTACTCAAAATCAAAGTATAGCGAATATCGAATTTAAAGAAAATGATGTTGAGAAATGTAAAAATTTGAAATCCCATTATAATATAGAAAAAACTTCGTTCTAAAAACATACATTTCTGCTTAAGCATATTATTTTCTATGCCGGTATGATTCCATTTTGAATAGTTAAGTAATGATACCCCAACGCTTTGACTAGCTGAATGATTAATTCTGAATAAGTAAACTCCGACGGTAATAGCGACGGCAAAGCTTATTTGTGAAAAATTATAACTGGAATAGAAAAATACAACGCAGGACATGAGTAAAAAAGCTAAGTAGACCAAGCCCCATTTGTAAGCAAGTGGATACCCAATTTCTTCTGATTTTGAACGCATGTAATTTTTAAACTCTACGTTGTTCACGAAAAACGAAACCGTTAAAATCGTATGCAGAGAATTTAATGATATAAAATCACCTACAATATTGAGAGTAAATAATTGTATTTTATCAATTTTAAATTTTAGGGCGATCTCAAAAATAGCCGCTACTATAAAGCCAATTGGCAAAAACATATCCATTACTTCAATAGTCTGCTTCTCGATTTTTTTTTTTAGATGTGTAAAATCTAAAGTATGAAGGATTTTCATCTTAGGCTCATTATGTAATGGAATAACACAACTGCAAGAAAAATGGTGGCTCGGGACGGAATTGAACCGCCGACACAAGGATTTTCAATCCTCTGCTCTACCAACTGAGCTACCAAGCCATTCTGACGTAACTGTAAGTCGTAGAAATTACTTAAGAGTCTAAATCGTGTCAATCAATGACCGAAAAAGGTCCGATAATGCTGTGTTTTTATGCAAAGCGGAGATCAGCGGCCCACTTTATCGAAGGCCTGCTTCAAATCACCAATTAAATCTTCGCAGTCTTCTACACCGACTGAAAGACGGATCAGTGAATCATCAATGCCTAATTTAGCCCGTTGATCTGCCGGAATTGAGGCGTGAGTCATGATCGCCGGATGCTCGACTAAAGATTCCACCCCGCCAAGCGATTCGGCCAAGGCAAACAACTGCACAGATTCAAGAAACTTTCTCGAAGCGTTCATACCGCCTTTAATATAAAAAGTGATCATTCCACCAAAGCCCGTCATCTGCTGGCATGCTAAATCATGCTGCGGATGCGATTTCAAACCGGGGTAAATCGCTTTTTCAACTAACGGATGCTTTTCTAAGAACTCTGCTACCTTTTGTGCGTTTTCAGCATGGGCTTTCATACGTAACGGCAGGGTTTTCAAACTACGAAGCGATAAGAATGAATCAAACGGAGCTTGAACAGCACCTAATGACTTGGTCAAAAACTTAAGGCGTTCAGCAATTTCATCTGAATTGGTGACAGCCACGCCGGCCACCATATCACTGTGCCCGCCCAGGTATTTAGTCGCCGAATGCACGACGATATCAGCGCCTAATTCAATCGGTCGCTGAAAATAGGGCGACATAAATGTATTATCCACAACTACAAGAATACCGTGCTTCTTCGCGATGGCCGAAATAGCTCTAATATCGCAAAGTTTTAGCGAAGGATTCGTAGGAGTTTCAAGCCACACCATACGCGTATCCGGCTGAATGGCCTTTTCAAAGTTAGCGGTCACCGTCATATCAACGTATGAAAATTTTAAACCATTGTTCTGCAAAACTTTGTCAAACAGACGGAAAGTACCGCCGTACATATCGTCCATCGCGACAACATGGTCACCGGCTTTCAGCAAATGCATGACAGTCATCGAAGCCGCGCAACCGGAAGCATAAGCAAAACCGTATTGAGCTGATTCAAGATTTGCAATACAAGCTTCAAAAGCCTGGCGAGTTGGGTTATGCGAACGAGCGTAATCCCAACCCTTATGAACTCCGGGTGATTCTTGAACGAAAGTTGACGTCAGATAAACCGGCGTCATGATTGCGCCCGTTGTTGGGTCAGGTTGCTGACCCGCGTGAATAGCGCGGGTTGAGAAATGCATTTTTTCTTTTAAAGAACGTGAATTGGCAGACATAAAACCTCAGACTTATTTTGTCGGTGTGGTGATTATTGGAATTTTTTCATTTCTTCTACGGCTTTGACTTCAACATTGAAAGCCGCTTGCAGTTCGGCTTTTGAAATCAGCCCGTTGGCTTCAAGCCACTCATCGTTAAACGCTTTTGATAAATACGCTTTTCCTGAATCCGGCATAACGACCACTATTTTTGACGGTTTTGTGAGTTTTTCGGCGTATTTCATTGCGCCAACCAAAATCAATGCACTTGAAGGGCCCACGCAAAGGCCTTCTTCAGCGATCAATCGGCGGGTCATATGAAATGTCTCAGCATCATTTACCTTAATAAAAGCATCGTAAGTTTTAAGATGGCAATTGTCCGGTAACATGTCTTCGCCTACTCCTTCAACTTTCCAAGAGCCCGGCGGGTCGACGATTTTACCGTGATTGTACAAGTCGGCTAAAATACTTCCGATCGGATCTGTGCAAACAATTTTAACATTCGGATTTTTTTCTTTTAGATATTTACCAACACCCGACAGTGTGCCGCCCGTGCCGACCCCAGCGAAAAATGCATCGATTTGGCCGTTCATTTGCTCCCAAATTTCCGGACCGGTGACTCGGTAGTGCACCTCAAAATTGTCCGGATTATGATATTGGCTGGTGTAAAGACTGTTCGGCGTATTTTCAGCGATTTTCTTTGCAACAGAATAATGGCTCATCGGATCTTCTGGGTGAACCCCATTTGGTGTAATAACAACACGCGCACCATAGGCACGAAGCATAGCTCTTTTTTCGGTCGACATTTTTTCAGGCAAGACAAAAATACATTTGTAACCCTTAACAGCCGCCGCCAATGCTAAACCCATACCTGTGTTGCCGGCGGTGGCTTCAACGATTGTTCCACCCGGTTTAACGTCACCGCGCTTTTCAGCGGCTTCGATCATGGCTAAACCGATGCGGTCTTTGATAGATCCGGCGGGGTTGAAGTACTCCATTTTGGCAAAAAACTGATGTGGAGAGTTTTGAGTTACGCGGTTGAGCTTGACCATCGGTGTTTGACCGATGGTTTCGAGAATATTTCCGTAAATTTGCGGTTTCATATGGCTTTTTCTTTAAAGCGTAGCTTTTTGCTTTCGGTTTTAGAAAGGAAGATGAGAACTTCTGACATCAGAATAATAAGGTCTGAACTGTAGGGGATACCCAGCAGATCAGTTTTAATCTTAATCAGTTTAGCATCCGGATTCGTTTTAGATAGTTCTTGGACCAAAATCTGTAAATCCCGGCTGTAAGTTTGAACTGACATGTTGAGCCCTCCTCGGACCTTCTCAAAATATCTTTTCAGCGCCTCTTAAACAATTGTTTTTTTAAAACCGTATCATCGCGATGAGCGGCGCAATCAGAACAATCATGAGCGCCGGCATAATCAGTCCTAGCAGCGGTAGCATCATTTTAAACGGCAAAATAGCCAAATGGCGGTTTATTTCATCTTCGCAGCTGATAATAAGTTCGTTTTCGAGCGATTTCAACGCTTCGTACACGCTCTCGCCCCGGCTTCCGAGTTGAATCAGCTCAAGAAGATGCTGCTGTTGAAGGTTTACACCTTTGCAATTCTTGAAACTCGGCTGCCCTGGAGTGCCTTGCATCACTTTTTTGATCTCTTCGCTTAAATTTTGCTTTAAATCGCGGTTATTAAAGACATGAACGCCGGACATAACGGAATAACCGCCTTCAATCGCGCGCAAAATATCCCAAATAAGTACAAGTGTCGGGCTTAAGTCTTCCATTTAATATGCGCTCCACCTTTTAAAATGAGATAAACGCCCAAGAACAGCATCACTAGGGACACGAAAACCGAAGGCGACATCAGGTGAAGCCCGAGAAACAAGTGGCTCAGTGACAGCATCACGATGTAGAGGACGACACAAATTACTGCCTGCGCACGAATTTGAGTGAGAATTTGTCCCGACTTATGTCTCAAGTTTTTTTTCACGTTGAGAAGTTGCCTAAATCGCAAAAGTTGCAGCTTTACATGCGACTTTGCAATCAATACACGTGCCAATTCTTCGTAATAACTGATTTCAAATGCCGAAAGTGATGTGTTGATCATGATTTTTTCATCGAAGACGTGAAATAAAGTCGACACACATGTTCTTTCGAACTCATTTAACTGCATCAACGCAGACTGCAGACCGCTTTTTG
Organism: Bdellovibrio sp.; assembly: GCA_031429735.1. Classification (GTDB taxonomy): domain Bacteria; phylum Bdellovibrionota; class Bdellovibrionia; order Bdellovibrionales; family Bdellovibrionaceae; genus Pseudobdellovibrio. Next base: position 5,917 of record JANPAD010000464.1, read on the forward strand.
GCGATTGACCGCACGAAATGTGAATTAAAATCTGCTGAATGAGGCTTAAATGCAACTTTTCGAACGTTTTTCTGCGAAAAAACGCAATTATTTGCGACTGAAGTATTAATATTAATGAAAATACGCCGATATAAATGGTGTTGAACGCATGAAGTTCTTTGAAAAATGAAGACAAGAGTAACGGTATTTGAAGAAAAACGAATAGAATCTTCGAATATACGCTGTTCAACACTCCGATTTTCTCAAGCAGAGACAAAGTCCGATACACAAACATGAGTCCGACCACCGAAAACAAAAGTTGTATCATCACACAAACCTCCAAAGTCGAGAAAAGTACACGCAAAAACAATGCAAGAAAAAAAAGTGTTGACGAAGCTTGTCGATTTATTAACAATTTTAGTAAGGAAGACTGAAAAGTCGAAAACAACAACAACGTGGCTTTAGCAATAGAGTCACTCAGATAGGAGCAACACATGGCTAAGAAAAAAGCGAAAAAAGTAGTTAAGAAAGCTAAAAAAGCTGCAAAAAAAGCTACTAAAAAGAAAAAGAAGTAGTTTCTTTTGTAAAGCACTAGTGCTTTCGGGAACCCTTGGCTTTAAACCCAAGGGTTTTTTTATGCCAAAATCAATTCTTCAGAGCTAAAAATACCCGTTTAACTGCAATTAAAACGAAAGAATCGGACAACGCCGATTCAAATTGAGTCGAAAGTCTTGTTTGAATTTGGATACGAATTTTGTATCAGATCCGAAAAATTAAATCCGAAAACCGATCAATAGAAATAAGTCATTCCAACCGACCCGGTCGGCACAACACGCACTGTTTGAACTTCTGTCATCAACGTCATTTCACCGAAAAAATTCACACCGGCTAGCTCGCCTTCAAGCTGATTATATTCGGCTCCGATCGACCCTAACAGGAAATTTGCATCAAAACGGCCCGCTTTAAGGTCCGCTTGCGAATAAAGTTGTCTTAAAACATCCGAACCGGTCGCATTTGATGGTACGCGGCCCGCGCTGAACCACTTGCTATAGCCGGCCTTAATGTAAGGAGAGATATAAAGCGCTTCAAAGTTATATTTTCCTTGAAGTGTGAAGGTTCCGTACCCCGGCCCGGTGCCCATTCCGATCAATAGGGCGCGGCTCGGATCTAAATTCAGCTCGGCAAGTGCACCTAATTGTCCTAAGGCTCCGCCTAAGGCCAGCCCGGCGCCGAATTTTTTATGGGCTTTCATTTCCAGATTAGACGAATAAAGTTCGGTTCCGGATTGGTCGAACTGCTGCTTTTTGCTGAAAAATGATGAGGAGGTCTCTTCGGCCGACGCCTGAAGTGAAAGTAGAAGGCCTAAAATAGAAAATAAACCTGAAAGCTTCTGGCTGCGTGACATGATGAACTCCCTTGCGCCGATTTTAATATTCTATTCGTTTCAATCTCAGCAATAAACAGAATAAGTAGTCTTCAGACCTTGGTCTAATTTATAGAGAAGCTTAGGTCAGGTGTTGGCGATATTCAAACAACACAGAGCTAGCTTTAAAAGAGCTTAAAGAAATTTTAATTTTTAAAGTTATTAAGTTTGTTTTGCATAGCTTTGGCAACTTTAATATGACCTTCTTGATTCCAGTGATCATCGTTTTGTTGGAAAATATTACATCTCCACCATCATGCGGACCATACAAACTACAAAGTCTTTCGGATCGAGTTTCAAACATTGAAAAAATAGAAAATTAAAATGACCAGTGGATTTGAATAGTCATTGATAAATACATTTCAAAAGTATAAATTGTATTCGCATCCCCGGGGGAGTTTTTGAAACGTATTCGAATATTTACTTCCACGCAAGAAAGGGTGGTGCTTTATCTGCCGCTTTTCTTTTTGTTTTTCGTGCCAATTGAATTAATTTTTTGGGGTTCTTTGACCTCAAAATTAGCAAATCGAGAAATTACATTTCTTTTGAATTCAGTATTTCTTAATGTGTCTCATATCTACTTAACTTTTTTGATGTTGATTAGGTTGCCAGAGTTTAAAAGTTGGATAGATTCAAAGTACGATGGAAACTCTTTTGTTTTTTGGACTAAAAGTTTCTTTGTTTTGATGTTCATTGGAATGGTCTCTTTTTTGATCCCCACAATGCAGCAAAATGTCTATTTTGCGTTTTTTTTAGTATTTTTTAATACCTGGGGACTCCAACACGGAATATTTCAGACGCGAGGACTTTCTCATTGCTACAATGTAAAGCTCAAAGAATTATGCAGGTCAGAGAATCAAAAAATTGCGTTCTTAAAAAGTGAAAAACTTGAAAAGTTGGCTTTCAATTTATTGTACTTCTCAATATTGCTCTTTAATTTAATTGGCTACTTTAATGGTATTCAACTTTTTAACGACCTTGTTGTGACCGTCATGAAATATATTTCAACCTTGGGCGTCGCAGCCTATGTCTGCCTTTTAGTGGCTGCCGTTAAAACGCTTCCGTATGCAAATAAATCTAATAAGGGTCTCTTCTTAACAAGAACTATTGCTTATCCGTTAGGTCTTTTTTCGTTTTTTGCAACCTTTGCCTCGGTCACTTCACATGCCGTTGACTATTTTTGTGTTTTTGAAAAAATGAATCGAAATTCAGCCCAAGCACCGTCATTTAAAAAGAGCAACTTTCGATTGGGTCTGATTTGTCTTTTTACAATTGGGTCATTATTTGCTCTGACATTATATATGCCTCACCTTTGGATATCCCCGGCTCTGGGTCAATGTTGGTTTATTTTCGGGTTTTTACATTTTTATCTTGATGGAGTTATCTTTGCCATGCGCCACCCCGCTGGCCGTAAATTTATTGCCCCGCTGCTTA
>JANPAD010000465.1:0-5715 GCA_031429735.1 Bdellovibrio sp.
TTGAAAAATGACCATAGCAATTTCAGCAACTTGCGAAGCTTTCACGACCCCATCCAAATTTAATTCGGTCCTAAGTTGTTACCAATTAAAGGATTCGAAGTGGGATTTTCAATGAATTATAGCTAGGGCGCCTGCTTCAAGTTTTTTAAATAATTATTGAGAATCCTGAAGCTTCTTGAAACCAGTTTTTCTCTGTGAGAATCTTGAATACATCAGGGTAACTAGAAAAATCTAAATCTGAAAACTCATGAGCTTTGTATAGCATTCGAACATACCCTTTTGGGTCGTGCCTCTTTGATAGCCCCTTAAGGTTAGTAAGATAGTCATCTCGGTATATATTTGGAATAATGATTGTTGTAAGGCCGCTTTTAATAAGTTCAGAGTTCATCATAATTCTTGATAGTCGACCGTTCCCGTCATTAAAGGGATGAACGTCAGAAATAAGAAATTGAATGAAGATTGCTCGTTCTAATCCTGCGCTTAAACTTTCATAAATCTCAAAACCCTTTTGAAATGTTCCATTTACAAGTTCAGGGTGCACAAACACGGTGTTGCCAGCGCGGTTTATGCTCTCTTTATATTCCCCAGGACGAATATCAGGGCGCTTTTCAAATAAGACTCGGTGTCGAGATTGAATGATTTTTTCTAATTCATTTGGGGAATTAGGTGTTACGCGCATTTCATTTTTATTAGCAATTAATTTATAAGTGCCTAAAATGTCATGAGCATCAATGGGCCGAGCCTTTGGAAGTTGATTATCAAATACTATACTGGCAGCAACTTCTACTTCAAACTTTGTCCCTTCAATAAAATTTGAAAAATAACACTCAAAAAAACATTTATTCATAAAATGATCAGGCTTTGTTCTACTCTCAATGATTTCTTTTAGAGGGTTATTTTTTAGATAAGAAAATAGTGTTTCAAGTCTTATCAAACACTGGGGATCAAACGGAAGCCCCATGGATCTAGCGACCGCTTCTTTAGATTTAAGCGTATTATCTTTTCTAGTTCCAAGCAGAGCTCCAATTATTTGTTCTAATTTTTTAAATTCCGACGCCATATCGAGAGAGTTTGCTACATTTCTCGCTTCATCACGAAGTTTGTTAAGGTCTCCTTCGCCTTTTGCATGAAGGATGTTTTCTAATTTTTTTTCAATATCTTCTCGCGGGCAAACTTTTTCGAGATCAGTTTTCTTTACACTAGCAAGATTCTCTAACAACGCACGCGCGGTTGAAGAAACTCTTGCCCCCATATATTCATAATCATCCGGAAGCGCGCCCAAGCCTCTGGTCATTTTAATAGTAAGTCCTGGAAGTTTGACGTCCTTGTTTGTGGCTCCCGTAATAAAGACCGAACCTTCGGATGAGGGTAAGTAAGTTATGGCCGTTGAAAAGGAGACTACCGCCTCAGGATAGAGCCTCCCAACTATCGTAGCCCAAGAGGACCTCACAACATCTTTAACCTCTTCGTCAGGTAGTGGTGTGTATAGCTTTGGTGCCAGAGACCTGATCTTTCCTTCCTTTTTAAGGCGCAAAATATACTTCTTTTCCCCAGGAGTAGTTCCAGCGAAAAGGAGCGGAGGAAGAATATTGTTTGTCTCTTTTTTAGGTATCATATACGGATAAATGTAGCATAATTAGGTATAATAACCAAGTTTTGTCTCTTTTTTAGGTCAAATATTAGCACAATGTCTCATTTTTAGGTTCAAAATGCGGCAAAGTAGCAAATTCATGAATCTCGTCGAAATTTGTCGAAATTGGATTTTGTAACATAATGAATTCAACAGGTTAGGGTGGCTCTAGCTACCCCATCCAAATTCACTAATGCCGGAATTCCGGGTGGAAGTGTATCCAAAATCTCAAGCGATTCAGACATTTAGCATTCCACGCTATGAAAAGTGAAGAGCCGAAGTACCTTTATCTAGCAAATATCTATAACTATACCCATAAATAGCCATATTTATAGACTTTATGGGTATATTCTTGGATATGAGAGCGCCCAAAATAGACCTCCTAACTAAAGAGATCACAAACCTTATCGGTGAGCTTGATGAGTTCAAGGGCCGTTGGGCAGCCACTCAGGCACTGGCGCCCGACAGGCTAGCGGCACTTCGCCAAGTGGCCACGATCGAATCCGTCGGCTCCAGCACCCGTATCGAAGGTGTGAAGCTCACCAATTCCGAAGTTGAGGCTCTGCTACGTGGAGTGAAAACATACTCATTCAAATCACGTGATGAGCAAGAGGTGGCCGGTTACGCGGAACTGATGGAAATGATCTTTACATCTTTCAAGGACATTCCATTTACTGAAAACCACATCAAGCAATTTCACAGTGTTTTACTCAAGTACAGCACCAAGGACGATCGCCACCGTGGTGAGTACAAAAAATTTGCTAATAGCGTCGAAGCTTTCGGGCCTGACGGAAAAAGTACGGGTGTTATTTTTCATACAGCGGCACCGTTTGATGCTTCGGCCTTCATGGCAGAACTTGTTGAATGGACGAACATACAGATATCTCGCAAAGAATTGCACCCGCTGCTAGTGGTCGCATTATTCGTGGTCGTTTTTCTGCATATCCACCCGTTTCAAGATGGTAATGGTCGCCTATCGCGCGGGCTCACAACTTTGCTACTTTTGCAGTTGGGATATAGCTACGTACCCTACAGTTCTTTCGAGAGAATAATTGAGGAGAACAAGGACTCCTATTACTTGGCTCTGCGCCGTGGCCAGGCGGAGCTTGAAGTGATCAATTCCAAAACCAAGATTAAAATCAAACCCGGTGGTGTGAATGAATGGCTGGCTGGAGTTCTTTCTGAGGTCCATGCAGAAACAAAAGATCGCACTCGAAGCGAAAATGAAAGACGAATTGGTGGCGGCAAAAATGCCGCGCCTTTCGCTTCAGATCATAGAGCTTATTAAAAGCCGTGGGGCAACCTCAATTGGTGAGGCCGTGGCCACCACAGGAGCAAATCGCAACACTGTCAAACTTCATTTCAAAAACTTGGTGGCTGATGGGCATCTTGAAAAAGAAGGCGTTGGGCGCGGCATGAGGTATCGGATGCGGTCCTAGCCGAATATTTTCAATTTCTGGAGCAGTGCTGGCAAATGTTTGTATTTGAAATGGCGCCTGAATCTTATCATTGCGATTGGTCTGAAATTTTGGTTCTACGGTTCTAATGTCGGTTGAATAAAATAAAAAACGAGAGTAAAATGACACAAATCAAACCCCGGAGGGTAGGTTGGTCTTTCGCTTTCTAAGTTTAACAATAGGATTATTCTTTCTTGCCGCCTGCAGCACATCTGCACCCACGGTTCGTAGCCCAATCACTTTTGATAGTTTAATCGCCGAAACCGATAAGCCAATGTATTTTCAGAAAAGCTGCCGCTATTTTTCGACGGACCTTAAAGTGCTTAGGGCATTGCCGGGCCAGTACTGTGCAGAAACCGAAAATGGCATCGCAATTGCTGATTCTAATGGGATAGTATCTATGGGCTCTAACCTTAAACCCCGCTGGAGAGTTAAAAAATTTTATACGCATCATCAACTCAACGAATCTGAAGTGGGCACTGAGTTGCTGGCTTTGAACAGCGTTTACTCCCCTGGAGGTCGAGCCCGAGATCTTACTCCGATTCGGCACGACAGGCTTACGGTTTTAAACAAACGAGGAAAGATAATTAAAAATTTCAATATAGAAAAATACATTACTGAAAAGTCTGATATTCAAATTAGAAAAAATGATTGGACGGCCGACCAATTTAATAAAAATAGTTTCGAAGCTACACATATCAACTCATTTCGCGAACTCTTTAGCGAAGCGGACGGTGTACGAACACTAACCGGGTACGTAACCTATGATCTCCAGCATGAAAAAGTTATTATTTTAGATGCAGGCTTAAAAAATGTTGTGAGGGTGATCGATTTTCATGGCCGGGTTATTCATGACGTCCGCCAATACGGCGAAAATGTACTCATCTATTTTTTGAATGAAAATATCGAAGAACCGATGCCTCGCCAAAGTAAAATTGAAACCTACAACCTTTTAACAAATGAATTCAAAACTCTTTATCAAAGTGAAAATGTAAAGATCGTTTATTCGAACTGCGGCGCAGTCGTGCCGATAGAGAAAAAGTATCTTTTTATTAACTACAGCCGTTGCAAGGTTGACGCAACGAACGCTCCAACCACTTCTTATTTTGAAATGGTCAACTTAGCCACTCAGCAGAGTGTCTTGGCACAAAGTGAAAAAGAAATTTTCGGTACGGGGGTTTCTGTCGTGCGCCAGTTGCCCAATTTCGTATTCTAAATCTTATTTGCATTCGACTTCAAGTTTGAGCGCCGCCTGATCGATTTTCCTGAAATCTCTCAGTTCGTAAACCGCATTTGTTTTACGGCAATGAAAAATATCATAGCGAACAATTCCGGCCAGCGGACCACCGATGCATTCGGATATAACCATGCGGTTGGTCATTGGAAACTCCATAAAGAATGTTGTCATTAATGAGGTTGATTTTTCAACAGCTGCGGTTTTAGCCAAAGCATAACAGGCGGGCTCAATTTTGATGACTCCGAAGTAAGGCGCAATATTGTTTTTGAAGGTCTGATCGAGAAATACTTTACGGTATTGAAGATAAAGCTTTGCCTCTTGCGAATTTTTAAACAGAATGCGGCGTAACTGCAGATCAACCTCGGCCGCAGATAGGTAACGGAAAGTATCGGTTTGAGAAATTTTGAAATCACCGTTTCTTTCGATTGAGTTAAGTTTAATTTTAAGTACGCTGTCTCGGTTATATCTCGAAACAACCGGGGCAGGCGGAGCAATGTTGTCAAGTTTAGAAGGGCTGCTCGGTTTACTGATGCAACCACACAGAATGCTAATCAAACCGACTGATTTAAAGACTTTCATATCTTTCATACGATAGGCGATCTTCGTGCTGTAAGCCAGGAAATTAAGGATGGTTAAAGCGGGCAGATGAGTGAAATCAGGGATACTGATTTGCGGCAAGCGGTCGTGACTGTCAATTGTGTGTCAGCTCTCATACAAAGTTTTAGAGGGTATTCATAAGTTCATCGAAAGTGGAGTTCCCTTGGATTAAATCATTAAAAACAACAATAAATAAAGTTCTTGGTATTTCTGACGGCTTATAAAAAAGAAAAGGACCCTTCGCTGAGGGTCCTCAAAATCCTTAAGTGGTTTCGTTAGCTGTTAGGATTTATTGCTTATAATAATTTGTTGCATCTAGAGTCGCTGGACGTTCATTAGAAGTTGGACAAAACTCTTCGTAACCTGCGTCCGCACATTTTGTTTCAAACTGTAAAGAGACTGGTGTGGCCGCGGCATCGATACTAAATACACCATAGTGAATTGTTTGATAGGCAACTTGTGTTAAATCAAGCATGCTCGGACTATTACATCCAAAAACGACTGCGGCTTGATCTTGAACCCAACTTACGGATCCACAAAAGCTGGCGTTATTGAACATTGTTACTGTCGACGCAGCATTGGGAGTGACGGCGATCATATTGAGTTTCCATTCATATTCTTTTCCACCGGATAGAACGGCGCTATCTCCCGTTATCGTTAAATCTCCACTTTCCATCAGCGTTGCCCCCAATTTAGATTGGTCGCAAACGAGCGTATTAAAGTAAAATAATTTTGCGATAGTCAGTACGCCGTTTTGAACCTGAAATGACTTGATGTAAGAGTCTGTATTGTTA
>JANPAD010000466.1:0-4169 GCA_031429735.1 Bdellovibrio sp.
GAAAACATTTAAAAATAAAATCCTCACTAAGACGGCTAAGGCGGATTACCCTGTCAACTCTTAGCGTTTTCAATGGGCTTGGAACGCTGGGGCCCGAATGCAGGCCGCGGAAGAAAATGAAATGAACACCGCCTTACTGAAAAAGATACTATCGCATTAACGCCTCGTTAGGTCGCCGACTGCGTACTGTCCTCCTTGACATTACAGGGCGTGGTTTGCACAATTGCTCATGCGTTATTTTTTCATTTTTATTGCAAGTGTTGTCGTTGTTTTTCTTTTTATCGAAACAAGTGCAGATAAATTTTTTAATAATGTTCTAGATTTGCTTCGTGGGGCACCTTCTATTCAGCAGCAAGAGACTTTGACTGCACCAAAAGAAAAACAAGAGACGGCTCTTGGTGAAGTGGCTCTTAAACCCGACTTGTCTTTACTGGACAATTTGACGGCAAGCGATCTTGCTATTTTGAAGCGCGCATTTGCGGGTAGCCCTAACTGGTTCGTCACTGAAGAGGATCAAGTATTAACTGCTTATTTACGAGAAAATGCCCCAGAGGGAATTCGTTCAGGATATAATTATTTTTCGACATCTGAACTCGGCACCTCACAAGTTAAATTAGTATTTTCAGAAAATTATAAGCCCAATGATACTTGGCGCGTTCAACAATTCGATGCCTCGGCTTCTGAAGCCAAAGTTTCAGTTTATAACGGAAATGGAAGTCCCCTCACTTATGAAAGTTGGATTCTGATCAAAGGGCAAGCGCCGCTTTATATCATGATTTATGAATCGAATGACTACTCACTTAAACGAGCCTTCACAGTCGACATAGTTAAGAAACTTAAAAATGAAATAACTAGGTCAATTGCGCGAAAAAAAGAAATTGAATTGAACGGCACTCTAAAAAGTGCACTTTTACCAAAATCTGAATATACAACATCATTAAGATTTGATTGTCTCATGACTCGGTGTCGGACAGGTTTTTCTATCCGAGCAACTTTTAATCCAATGGAGCCGGGTTACGCCATTTTAAAAGCTATTGAAATTTCGAGTGGAGAACCCGTTGAAATTAGACTTAACGATACTAAAGAAATTATGGGATGGAGTCCTAATCCGTCGCAGCTCTTTCTTTACAACAGCAACATTGACCTCAATATTAAAAGTAAAGTTGCGTCCGTTCGGTTGGAACTTTGGTTTCATCCGGAAAGCGGGCAAAAGCCTCGTTTGATTACAGCCGTCGATAGGACTGTTTCGAGGGAGGTTTGCGATGGCGAAATCTGCGAGTGATCTTTATCCGGCAAAACAAATCGCTGAGAAATGTCGGGGACATGATTCGCCTCATTCAATTGTCATTTTGTAATTTGGCGTGTTCAACCAGAGTTGCGAAATATTTACCTAGTTCCAAATACAAGTTCCAAAATCTAATCAAATTTCAATTTGGAACCATGCGTATTTAGTTTAAACCAATCTATTAGCCCTAGGACTACGAATTAATTGGCACGTGATTTGATAAGGAGGAGTCTGTAATCAATAACCGGCTTCGGCCACATAACGGGGAAAATTCATGAAATCACTTTTAATATCGCTTCTGATCATCACAACAATTCAAACTCAAGCCCAAGATAACTTAGGTATTATGGCGAGCCCAGGTGGCGCACCTATTTTTGCAACTCCTCAAATGAACTATGTGACTCGCAATATGAGCTTAGTTAACTCAGCGATGAACTTTAAAAGTTTAACGCAAGTCACATTCAACTCTAAAGAGGTTACTTTATCTGTGCAGCCAGCAATGCCTGAATGTCCATTTAATGCTTATTGTATTGAAGTTATGCCTGCACCAATTGAAACACGATTAGAAGTGACCAAAATTGAAAATACAGCTTGCGCGATTGTTTATACAGCTCAAACTCCATCAAATGTTCGTAGCGAAATTTATGAACAAGTTGTAATTGAAGACTACTCTTACTCAATTTGTGAAGTTGTCTACCTTGCACCTGGCCAATTAACTTACAAGGCAACTGGCTTTTCTTCAGTAACAAAGCGCACCGAGACTGCCACAGCCACATTTACAATTCCTAGTTTCATTCGCGCAGTTAACTAAATATATTATTTAAATTATATTTTTAAGACCAGCTTAATGCTGGTCTTTTTTTTTGCTCGCAATTAACTTAATCCTCACTCTTAAGCTTTCTAAACTAAATTCAGCAACGAAGTGACCTGGCCGGCTGCAAACCTGCTTTGAATGCATCGCCCGCCTGTCAAATTATCACCATGGATCTTTATCCGGTGATCCCGGGCAATGCGGATATCCAAAATATTTTTGAAAGCGCGTCGATCAAATTTATAAATGTGGATTCAACGCAGTTTGATTTTTCGCCATATTACGGTGCCGTTGATTTTGTTTTTATTGATGGCAGCCACTTAGCGGCCGATCTTGAAAAAGATTCTCAAGCTGCGTTGAAGATGATTTCTCCTCATGGCCTTAGCATTTCACTACCGAGACTGAGGCTAGCGCACGATTGATTAATTTTTTTTCGATATTAATTTTAAAAAGTACAAGCAGTTTTGTTTGTTTTTGATAATCTATTTTCGTAAATGATTTAGACGACTTAAGTTTTTTCGGTCGATTATGTTTGTTTTATTTTTCAATACCTAAGGCTAATAATAATTTTTTTAGTGCCTCAATAGTACGCACTTCTATACTTTAAACACTAGAACAAAAATTTTAACAATCAACCTGATTGCTCAACTCGTAGAATCTTCCAGCTGCCCCATTCGAATTTTTCATGGGCGCACTCAGAAGAAATACTCAAGACGACCCCCTCAACCGTAGTTCGCGAAGCGAATGACTTACAAATTTTGCGTTTGCTGCAAAAAAAATAATCGTATCGACGAAGGGATACCTATGTCCAAAGCACGCCAAAACCCGAAGTCCTGGAGAAAAACTCAAAACGGATTATACCAAGGAGATCAAACATGACGAGATTCAAAAAAATGAAAGAAAAATTTTTCACGTTAGGCGCTATCTTATCTATTGGCCTTACACTTTTAACACCCGCAGCTTTTGCTCAAACAAACACTACAGCCATTCGCGGCTTGCGTGTTGACCCGAGCTACTTTTACAACATGTACTCAGGCCAAACCGCAACGGCTATTGCGACAGATGTTGTCAGCAAAGCAAAAGCCAGCGGAGTGAACACATTATTTGTTTATGCTTACAACTCTGTTTATGGCTCGTTCTACCCGACCACTTACGCCAACACGGTTGTTGAAGGAGGATACGGAGTTCAAAATATTTTGAAAGCGCTGACCGACGCGGCTAAGCTTAACTCTATGAAAGTAGTGGCCGTCGTCCCGGTCAATAATTTCAAAACAATCTGGGATAAAAATCCCGCTTGGAGAGCTAAAGCAAAATCTGGAGCTGACTATATTCCGTTTACCGGAACTTATCTTCTTTCCGCCTATCATCCAGATTTTCAAATTTGGCTGAAAGGTTTTTACCAAGATCTTTTGATAAAAAACCCGGGCATCGACGGTATTGAAGCCGTTGAACCGACAGTTGATTACATGTGGCAAAAAAATTCGGATTACAACCCTGTTGCAACTCAGAAATATTTAACAAAATATCCACTGGGACAACTAGGCGATCAAAACTGGCTTAACTTTAGAGCGCAAGGCATGACGGATTTAATTAATATCATGACAACGGCCGCGGGCAACGCAGCTAAGAATTCTTACCTCGTGCAAACATGGCCAGCAAAACCCGATGGTACTTTGTTTTCCAGCCAAGTGATTAAAGACAATATCGGTTTAGATTTAGACGGAATTTTAAATTTAACCGGCGTGAGTAAGTTAAAGTACTTGATGGCCGAACTTATTTGGCAGCAGTGGGCGGCCGAATACGGACCTGCAAAATTTCCGGTGTCATGGACACGACAAGCCAGTCAGGCTTTTATCAACTACGTAGGTACCCGAAGTATACCAATTCTGCATGTTGAGATTTCTCCTTTCGCAGGCTCCTACACAACGATTACTCCGACTGTGACCGAGTTTAGCGACTCTTTGAAATCAATCAACGACTTGAATGTAGGCATAGATGTTTATGACTTCAGCCAGATATTTCGTCTGAATGCTGGGACTCAGTTACTTGCTTGGGCTCCGGCTCCAGCTCCAG
>JANPAD010000467.1:0-5598 GCA_031429735.1 Bdellovibrio sp.
CTTGGCCCCACACGCGGCGGATTTTCGTGTGAGTCATCCACAGCTTTTGGCGGGCGCGGGTCATGCCCACGTACGCTAATCTGCGTTCTTCTTCAAGATCGTCAGGGTTTTCAGTTTCTCCACGTTGAGATGGAAACAGATTTTCTTCACAGCCGATAATAAAAACGTACGGGTATTCAAGACCTTTTGATATATGCAGAGTCATCATCGTCACCGCATTCGTTTCGGTGTCGGCGTTATCCAAGTCAGAAGCTAATGTCAGTTCTTCGAGGTAATTAGATAATGAGGCTTCATCGCCGCGTTCGTTTTCGAACTGTGAAATAGCATTGTCGAGCTCTTCTAAGTTGGAGATGCGGGCTTCGGCTTCAGGCGTGTCTTCTTTTTTAAGTACTTCAACATATTCGGTACGTTCAAGAACTATTGAGTAAAAATCAGCAAGGCCGAACGTGTTTTTTTGCACGGTCAGGTCCGCAATTAAATCCAGAAAGCGACGAAGTTTGGCCGTCGTGCCTGAATTAAAAACCCGTTCATCGACCGCTTTTTGTGCGGCTAGATACATCGGGATTTGTTCGAGGTTGGCTTTTTCTTCAATTTGCTCAACGGTCGTTTTACCTATACCGCGGGCCGGTACATTGATAATACGTTTCATGGCCATGTCGTCGCTGGTATTTTGCGAAAGACGTAAGTACGAAAGAATATCTTTTACTTCGGCGCGTTCGTAGAAGCGGATGCCACCGATCAAGCGGTATGGAATGGCAATGGTACGTAACTGTTCTTCAAGCACGCGTGACTGCGCATTGGTGCGGTAGAAAATAGCGTAGTCATTCAGATTGTGCTCTCCCGAATCGACCATGCCTTGAATAGTTTTAGCGACGTAGCGAGCTTCGTCGTACTCGTTACGCTCTTCACGAATTTGAATCAGCGCGCCTTCAGGGTTGCTGGTGAATAAAGTTTTATCTTTACGCTGTGAATTGTTCGCGATTACTTTTGTTGCCGCAGTCACAATATTTGAAGTCGAACGGTAGTTTTCTTCAAGTTTAACAACAAGACCTTCAGGAAAATCTTTTTCAAAGTCGAGAATGTTTGAAATGTCAGCTCCGCGCCAAGAGTAAATAGACTGATCTTCGTCACCGACAACGCAGAGGTTGCGATGAGCTTTTGCCAGCATCTGCACCAGTAAATATTGAATGTGGTTCGTATCCTGATACTCATCAACCATGATGTAACGAAATTTACTTTGATATTGCTCAAGTAAGTCGGGATACATCTGAAACAGCAGATGGGTTTTTAAAAGCAAATCATCGAAATCGAGAGCGTTCGCACGCTTCATTTCGGTTTCGTACTTCGTGTACACATCAATACTTTTCGGATCCATCTTCATGCCTGAAGAAGGCGATCCGATTTTGTCAGGCGTCAACCCCAACATCTTTGCGTTGCTGATGCGTGATTGAAAATTTTTAGGCGGAAACAATTTGTCGTTAATGTTCAGCGCCGTCATCACGCGTTTAACCATAGCCAGTTGGTCGCCTGAATCGTAAATCGTAAAAGGCTTTTTATAATCAAGCAGATCAATGTGCTTGCGCAAAATACGCACGCAGAACGAATGGAATGTATTCACCCAAAGGTCACGTGTAACTGGAATGTTCAAATCAGACAGAAGTTTGAAAATACGGTGTTCCATCTCTTTGGCGGCCTTGTTCGTAAAGGTGACGCAAAGAATATCGTCAGGTGCGGCTAAGCCTTGCGCGATGATGTTGGCCATACGATGGGTCAATACGCGTGTTTTTCCTGAACCGGCCCCGGCTAAAATAAGTACCGGGCCTTCACAGGTTTCGACTGCTTGTTTCTGGGCAGGATTTAAATTTTGGGTGATTTGGTCGACCGTCATCATAGGGCAACAAGGTAACCAGAAACCGGCCGATTTTCGAGCTAATTTACGGGTGTGACGCTCACACCCACATTGATTATAAAACTAGCGCTGAACGCGTTGGATAATAGCAGAGCTTAAGTTGGTCTTCTCAAGAAAGTCCTTTTTGTAGTCTTGAGCTTCTTTAATGGTTCCGAACAAGCCGACATTCACGCGGTACCAAAGCTGGCCGTTCACTTTAGCGGGGATATAGCTTGTTTTATAGCCTTTACCCTGCAGAGTTTTGGTTAACTCTGAAGCCTCTGATTCAGACGGGTACGAACCGATTTGCACGGTGTAATGAATAGGAATGATCTCTTGTTTAGGAGGCAGGCTCGCCGGTTCGCGCTCATCAGCAGTATCGCGCGGAGTCGGTTGAACCGGAGGCAGCGGCTTTTCTGTCACGATTTCTTTTTTAGCCAGGGTCGGAGCGGTCGGGCGGGGCTGAGCTGTCATAACCGGAGTTGTCGGTGCGGCCACCGGTTTTTTAACGGCGATGGTTGGAGTCGGAGCTGAAGGTGTCGTTTCAACTGCATGAGCCGGAGTGGCAGAGGCTGCCGTGCGAGTGGCCTTAGCATTGGCCTCTAACGCCATTTTCGGGCTGATCGTGCCCACAGGCTTTTCTTCTTTTGCAACAGTGCCAACAGGTTGTTCGTCCGCTTTCATGTCTTCATCACTTGCGAACTCTTCAGCTAATTTAGCCACTTCGGAATCTGTCAAAGCACCAGTCTGTTCACCGATCTGACCCAATTGAGCTTCGGGTTCTGTGCCGAGCTTCGCTTCAACGGCGGCAGTCACAGGCTCAACGGCCTCTTCTTTTTCAGAATCGAATTCGTGCGACGTTGAAGCCGTCGTCTCGTGTTTTTGCGGTTCAAGTGTTGCGAGTTTGTGCTGATTATCTGAATATTTTTTGCCGACGTAAGTGCCGATAGAAAATGAAAGCAAAGATACAAAGAAAACCAGAGCCAGCTTAATTAGATTATCCGTTTTTTGACTCATCGAGACCTCTCACAAAAGAAATGATTTAACCTACGTTTAATCCTAACATACAGACGGAAAAACGGTCAAATCGGGGTAAAAAATTATGATAAAGTCTAGGTATGAAGCGGCACAGGCTGCGGTCGAGCTCGGGCGAGCCTGTTTGCTAGGATATTTTGGTAAAATTAACCATATCGAAGAAAAAGAAAAGGCGGGTCTAGTCAGCGAGGCCGACCGCGAAAGCGAACGTATTATCCAGACCTACCTGGCCGAACACTGCCCTGACGTGGGTTTTCTGGGCGAAGAAACGGCCTATTTAGATAACCAAGAACTTCAGCGTGAATACAAAGGGGCCCGTTGGATTTTAGACCCTTTAGACGGCACAACAAACTTTGTTCACCGCTTTCCGATCTTTTGTATTTCGCTTGGGCTTGAGGTCGATGGCGAACTTGAAATCGGTATCATAGATATGCCGATGCTGGGGCAGACGTGGACCGCACAAAAAGGCAAAGGCACGTTCTGTAACGGCCAGCCCGTGCACGTTTCACAGACCACCGATTTTTCGAAGTCTTTATTGGCGACCGGTTTTTTTGCTGAAGAAGAAACCGAAAGTATGAATCATCAAATTCGTATCTTTACCAAACTTGTTAAAAAAGCCCGCGGCATTCGCCGTGCAGGGGCTGCAGCGTACGATTTGGCGTGTGTTTCTTCAGGCATCTTTGATTTGTTCTGGGAGAAAAACCTGAAGCCGTGGGATACGGCCGCAGGTCAGCTTCTGGTGCAGGAAGCGGGTGGAATTGTTAAAAACTTCGATGGCGGAAAGCACAATTCATTTGATAAAACACTTGTTGCAGGCAACCCGGTGCTGGTTGAGAAATTTCTTCAGTTGCTGAAGGAATTAAACTAGTTGTTAGCCGGTTCTAACTTCAAAGTATCTTAAACTTATCAAATTTTTCTTAAAATTTTATTTGAAATATAAATTCCAGTTAATGATAGAAAAATAAACGGTAAAAAATGCCAGAAAAGATGATGCAACGGAGTGCTATCCGCGCATGTCAGCTGCGTACCAAGCCATCCTAAGGCTGCACCAGCCATCAAAACCAGTGCGCCGACGATATCTCTTTTGAGAGCGGCAGCCCGACGAATAAAATAGAACAAGACGGACGCAGGAAAAACACCAATAAGCAGTATTTCGTAAACACAAACAAAACCATGTCCTAAGTAGAGGAATGGGTTCGAGTAACTCATAAATGAGTAGGCAGTTGAAAGTCCTACTATTGAAAATGCAAACACAGGCCATTTATAAAATTTTCTATTATCTAAATCGGGCACACTCAGTCTCAAGGCTGAGTAGATCGATACAAGCGCAAGAACTAAGAGCCACACACTTTCAACTATAAATCTAGCCGTCAATAACTGTTCGCTCAAATCGACGCGAAAGCCGAGTATGGCCACGGCGGCAATAAGAGATAACATTCCCGCCAACAATACTTTTGCGATATCGAAAAAACTAAATTTAATAACATTTGTAGGCTTCAAATCTAAAGATAGGCTTTCAATCATATCTTCTGTTTTCATGATAGCTCTCCCAATTGCTTTTTAAGCTGATTATACGCTCTGTGTGCGATCACTTTAACATTGGCTTCTGATAAGTTAAGAGATGAAGCCACTTCGCTTACCGAGTAGCCCTTTATTTTCAGTTCTGTGATGACAGCCTTCTCTTTATGACTCAAGTTTTGTAGAGCTGTTTCAATATCAAGTTTCAGATCTGAATCAATTTGCGCGGCCTGAAAAACTTCAGCGATCGACTCTAGCCCCAGATGAGCATTCTGTTTTTGCTTTGCTCGAATATAATCAGTAATTTTATATTCAACCACGCTCATAAACCATCCCATAAAAGGCTTTTCAAGATCGTAAGTGTGCTTCGATTTATGCAGGGCCAGCAAAACTTCCTGAATAACTTCTTCGATATCATTTTTTTCAAATATCCGCCTTCGAAGATAGTTTTTTAAAAAACCTGACAAGCTCAGCATCAGTTCGCGATAACTAACGGAGTCTCCTTGCTGTGTCTCCCGCATCAGTTTTTTAAAGCTGGTCTCATTATCGTACAAACGTATCTCCTGCATGTATTCGGGGCTTTATAAAAAAAGTTACAAGTGCTGTAACTTTTTTTATAAAGCCCCGAATACACTCCAAAATGGTTGTCAAAACCAATTAAAACACTAAAGGAGTGTAAAATGAAGACTTTTTCAAAACTCGTACTGTTCGCGATTATCACCGGCTCGTTAAGCGCCTATGCGGACTTAAAGGCATTTACAAAAGCTGAGTACGATGCAGCATTAAAAGCAGGTCGCACAGTTGTTGTCGATTTTCATGCGGACTGGTGCCCGACATGTCGCAAGCAAGAACCTTTAATCAATGAAATCGTTAAATCAAAAGGATATGAAAATATTGTCGCACTTAAAGCTAATTATGACGATGAATCAGATTTGAAGCGCTCACTCAATGTGTCTCGACAATCGACGGTTGTTGTTTTTAAAAACGGCAAAGAAGTTGGTCGCAGCACAGGGGTTACAAACAAAGAAGATCTTAAAAAACTGATTGATCTAGGACTTTAATATGAACTTACAGCTGGGGTTTTCTTTTATAGCCGGTATCTTAACAACTATATCGCCTTGTGTGTTTCCGATACTTCCATTTTTAATGGCAAGTGC
>JANPAD010000468.1:0-2547 GCA_031429735.1 Bdellovibrio sp.
CCCAATTCGTCCATATGAGCGCGTGCATAAGACCAAGCGGCCTGAGCCGACTCTTTCATGACATCACCCAATTGGCCGGTGAGTTTCAAGTGGCCTTGGCCCTTCATTTTCAGCGCTTCGATTAAAAGAACTTCACCGCCAGCTTGAGTCCAAGCCAAACCTTGCACGACACCAACATTTGATTCGAGCATCTTATCTTCGCGGGTGAAACGTGCCGGACCTAATAATTCATTGACGGCTTGTGGGGTGACTTCAACGAAAGTTTTCTCGCCCATCACGACATGCTTAGCAACTTTACGGCATACTGAACCGATTTCGCGCTCAAGGTTACGAAGGCCGGCTTCACGAGTGTAGCCTGCGATCAAAGCCTTAATGCCTTCATCTGTAAATTTGATATTATCAGCCGTGATACCGTTCGCTTCTATTTGTCTGTTAACTAAATGTTTTTTAGTGATTAACAGTTTATCGTTTTCTGTGTAACCCGGGATGTAGATCATTTCCATACGGTCTTTCAAAGCGGCCGGGATGTTTTCAACAACATTCGCCGTCGCGATGAACAGAACGTTTGATAAATCGAAATCAACATTCAGGTAGTTATCACGGAAAGATGAATTTTGTTCGGGATCTAACACCTCAAGCATGGCTGAAGATGGATCACCTTTAAAGTCAGAAGCCATTTTATCGATTTCATCTAATACGATAACAGGGTTTCTTGTTTTAGCTTGTCTTAAAGCCTGGATAATTTTACCCGGCATTGCACCAACATACGTACGGCGGTGACCGCGGATCTCAGCTTCATCTTTTACGCCGCCGAGGGCGATACGGAAGTACTCACGACCCATTGCGCGAGCGATTGAACGACCAAGAGATGTTTTACCTACTCCCGGAGGACCGCTGAAGCAAAGGATAGGACCTTTCATTGTCGATTTCAATTTACGAACCGCTAAAAACTCAAGAACGCGGTCTTTAGCTTTTTGCAGGTCGTAGTGATCTTCATCTAAAATAGTTTTTGCGTTAGTGATATCAATTTTATCTTCTGATTGTTTGCTCCATGGCAAGTCAACCATCCAGTCAAGGTATGTACGAACCATTGTGGCTTCACTCGCATCTGGGTGCATACGTTCAAGACGACCTAGTTGTTTCAAACATTCAGTTTGAACAGCTTCCGGCATTCCGGCCGCAACGACTTTAGTTTTAAGTTCGTCCATTTCTTCAGACTTAGAATCCTGACCTTGGCCTTCGCCAAGTTCACTCTTTATAGCTTTCATTTGTTCGCGTAAGAAGTTTTCGCGTTGGCCACGCTGATCGTCCGGGCGAGTTGTGCCGCGGATTTTTGACTGTACGCTTAAAACATCTAATTCAGCCTGTAAGTATTCACATACTAATGACAAGCGGTCTTTTGTGTTTGTTGTTTCTAATACTTTTTGTGCGTCACTGACTTTTAGACCCATGTTGCTTGCAATCAAATCAGCAATACGACCCGGATCAGTTACATCGTCTAAAACTAAAAGAATGTCAGGAGAAAGTGCTTTGCCTAATGCGATTGTTTTTTCAATGCACTCTTTAGCCTTCTTAACCAAGGCTTGAACCTCAGGTGCTTGAGTGATATCCACCACATCTTCAATTTTTTCAACAGTCACTTCAAATGAACCTGAAGTTTTTGCGAAAGATTTGATTTTGGCTTTTGCTTCACCTTGAATCAGGATTTTTACACGACCATCAGATAATTTGCGCATACGCATAATTTTAGCCACTGTTCCTGTTTCATAGATTGTTTCAGGAGTCGGGCTTTCCTCGGTGATATCTTTCTGTGACGCCAGGAAGATCAGGCGGTCGCGCTTAGTCAACGCTTCCTCGACAGAGCGAATAGAAGACTCGCGTCCTACGAAGAGGGGGATGATCATGTATGGAAATACAACGATGTCTCTCACTGGTAGCATTGGTAAAGTTTGAGGAAGTTCTGCGTTTTGATTGTCAAATGTCATCTGTGACTCCTGTTTCCTACAGAAGTTTTCGGTCGCATACTGAAACCACTTAAGAATGAAATGGTCTGGAAAATGTCTGGTTTTGATCTAATAACGAATAAACAAGACCGACATCCATGTCGGAAGCCTCATCCAATGAGAAAAAAGGCTGTTTGTTTACGGACTATTGGATGAGATTTCGGTTTGCAGACTCTTGGTCTTCTTCGCAAGAAATGCAGCGTGCAGCCAAAGGTCTGGCTTTTAAACGCTTCATGCCGATGATATCTGAGCAACTTTCACAAACACCGTAGCTGTCAGTTGAAAATTTTGAAAGAGCGCGGTCAATCAACAGAAGTGAATGGCGGTCTCTTTCGAGTAATTGAATGTTCAGATTGTCTTGTAAATTTTGAACAACAGCATCGGCTTCGTCAGCTTCTTTAGTAGATGATGTTTGTAAATTTTTAAATTCTTGGCTTTTATTTAAGATTTCACTTTTTTGCTCAAGCAAAGATTTCTTAATATAGAGCAGTTCATTATCCACTGCAGCGCTATCGGTATTCTTCATCTAAATTCCCCCCTAGAT
>JANPAD010000469.1:0-1600 GCA_031429735.1 Bdellovibrio sp.
CCATGGTTTCACCCAACGCACGCGAAACGCCGAACACGTAGGCAGAAGCAATACCTGAGAACGCCGACGGCACAATGACTTTAAACGAAGTTTGGAAATTTGAGGCTCCTAAAGCGAGGCTTCCCTCACGCAAGTAGACCGGCACGGCCCGCATAGCATCTTCAGATAAACTGCTGATGTACGGTATGATCATAATACCCATCACGAGCCCTGCGCTTAAGGCATTAAAGCTTGAGAGCTCAGGAAATATTTTTTGCAATAAAGGAGTCACAAAAAGTAAGGCAAAGTATCCATACACGACCGTCGGTACCGCCGCCAGCAGCTCTAGCACCGGTTTTAAAATTTCACGTGCGCGCGGTGAAGCGTATTCACTTAAAAACACGGCGGTAATCGTGCCGAGCGGAATCGCCACCACTAACGCAATTAACGTGGTCAGAAAAGTTCCGCAAATCAGATTTAAAATACCGTACTGCGGGTCTTCGAATAAAGGCGTCCACTCACGGTCGGTCAAAAACTGACCAAAGCTGACTTCGGCAAAAAACGGAATGGCCTCTTTCAGCAAAGTATAAACAACGCCGAACGTAATCAGCACCGAACTCGCCGCACACAAAAGCAGAATCATTTTAATGATAAATTCTTTTGTTTCGCGCGCGCGGCGCTTGAAACTGTTCGGATTTGAAAATGAAACTGACGTTTCGCGAGCCATGTTTACTTGCGTCCGTAATCGTCTTGGTAACGGGTTATATCGTCTTCGCCGAAATAGCTACCGATCTGCACTTCGATGAATTCAACCATTGACCCAGTCGGATTGTAGATACGGTGCTTACTTTGCTGCGGAATAAAAATATGCTGCCCCTGTTTTAAGACATGCTCTTTGTCATCTAAAGTCACGACGGCTTCGCCTTTGACAATAACCCAATGTTCAGCGCGTTTTGCATGCGACTGGTAAGATATCTTACGGCCCGGTTCAACCCGGATAATTTTAGATTTAAAGTAAGGCTCGTCGTGCAAAATTTCAAAACGGCCCCACGGACGGTTTTCAAACACGTGATGAGATGTAATTTCTTCGTCTTTAAGCTTGTAGGCATCAACGAGTTCTTTGACTTTTTGCGACTCGCCTTTTTTACAGATCATCAACGCGTCAACTGTGTCGACAACAATCAAGTCATCGCAGCCGATAACTCCATAACGCTTTTTCGGTAATTGAGAAAAAACCAAATTGCCTTTGGCTTCAATTTGAACAGGTTTTTTCTTCAGGCCGTCTTGACCAAAAGGCAAACCTTCGGTGACTTCGGCCAAAGCGTCCCACGAACCCACATCGCGCCAGCCGATATCACAAGGCACGCAGCGCAGTTGATCTGAATTCAGTTTTTCAATAATGGCGTAATCAATCGAAATGTTTTTAAGTTCAGCGTAAATTTCAGAAAGGTTGCTGAGATCAGGCTTTAACCCGTCCATTAAATTCCAGATCTCGGGCTCGTGGGTTTTAAAGAGCTCGATCATTTTCGAAACTTTAAACAGAAAGATTCCGGCATTCCAGAAATAATGGCCATCGGCCAGAAAGCTTTCCGCTCGAGCTAAGGTGGGTTTTTCGTGAAAC
>JANPAD010000470.1:0-12833 GCA_031429735.1 Bdellovibrio sp.
CTGTCTGAAAGTACTTTTCAAACTATCGCTTGGCCTGCTTTTGCAACCCTAGCTTTGGGATGTATAACTCCAATCTCCGCTTATCTTCTTATGCGAAAACTGGGACGATTTGGACAAATCGATGCCGCCGCACTTGCCGCACATTATGGTTCTGTTTCTGCGGTCACATTTATTGCCGCAAATCAATTTATTCAACAAGTCGGAGAAACTGCTGAAGGATTTATGCCGACGCTTCTGACTTTACTTGAAAGTCCGGGCATCCATATCGCCCTGGCGATCGGCGCGCTGAAACGAGCAAAAAGTAATTCAATCCTATCAAGTGGTGATAAAAAAACTAAGTCTGCTATCTTTCATGAAGTTTTAACCGGTCGCTCTATGATTTTGTTAGTCGGTGGTTTAGTCATTGGTCTTCTTATGGGAGTAAAAGCCTACGAGCCAATCAAACCATTTTTTGAAACAGGATTTAAAGGTGCGCTCGTCTTGTTTCTTTTAGAAATGGGAATTGTTGCAGGCGCTAGACTTTCTGATCTCAAAAAAGTAGGTCTGCCCTTAATATCGCTTGGGGTCCTCATACCTTTACTTCACGGCACGCTCGGAGTTTTTCTTGGCAACTGGTCCGGTCTTTCAGTTGGAGGCGCCACAGTGCTTGGAGCGATGGCAGCAAGTGCTTCTTACATCGCCGCACCGCCTGCGGTTCGTATGACTTTACCTGAGGCCAATCCAACATATTATTTAACTGCAAGTCTAGCTGTTACTTTTCCCTTTAACTTAGTCGTAGGTATTCCGTTATTCTTCAATTTAGCTAAATGGCTTGCCGGGTAAGGAGCAAAATATGAAACTCACCAATTTTAAACTTGTTACTATAATTTGCGAGCCGGTTTTGAGCTCAAGCATTTTGACCCTCAGTCAAGACCTTGGAGCTACAGGCTTCACCGTGACGGAAGTCAGGGGTCAAGGCAACGGCGAAAAAAGCAGTGGTGAAATTCCTGATTTAAAATCAAAAATTGAAATCGTCGCCGAGTCACAACTGACCTTAAAATTGATGAAAGCACTGGCAGAGAAGTTTTTTGAAAATTATTCTCTCATCACTTACTCATCTGATATTTCGATTTTAAGATCAGAGAAGTTTGAAAAGCTTTAATGAAGAAAACAAACTGCGGTCTTTATGTATTAAAAAATGCTAACGTGTGGTCAGCCGAACATGAACCGAAAAAGATGGATCTTCTGATTGAAGGTGGACACGTTCTGCAAATGAAATCTGAAATTGAGAACGTCGGCACTGTCATCGACCTCGGCGGCAAGGCACTTCTTCCTTCGGGTATTGATGTGCAAACTCATTTACGCGTCCCGGGCCAAGAACAAAAGGAAACAGCTGCGACGGGTTTACTTGCTGCACTTAAAGGGGGCTATGCAGCCCTACTCACAATGCCAAACACCCAACCAACTATTGACTGTGTGGAAGTGCTCAACCAAGGAAAATCTGAGGTACGAGAGCACGAAGAAAGTTATGGCCTAACAGTTTTGTGGTCGGCGGCCATTACTAAAAATTTAAATTCATCTGAGCTGACTGATTTTGAAAGCTTGGCCCGCTCCGGTGTGGTCGCCTTTACCAATGATGGCCTTGGTGTCCTTGAAGATGAGGTGATGGCTTTAGCTTTCTCAAGACTTCAAGATCTGAATATTCCACTTCTGCAACATGGCGAGTTTCTTGGGCATCATGGCGTGCTCGCCCCAGGGCCTGTACAACAATTGCTCAAGGTAAAACCTTACCCCGAAGAGGCCGAGTGGCAAATGGTTGAACGCGATTTACGTGTACTGAGGAAATTTCCTCAAACTCGTTACCATGTTCTTCATGTGTCATCTGCCAAAACAATTCAACTCGTCAAAAGTGCCAAAGCCGAAGGTCTTCGTGTGACTGCTGAAGTCAGCCCACACCACCTGTTCTTTAATACCGAAACAATTGATGGAGACAATTCGTCATTCAAGATGAATCCGCCGATTCGATGTAAAAATGATCAAGATGCTCTTTGGAAAGGACTTGCAGAAGGCGTGATTGATTTCGTAGCGACAGATCATGCGCCACACGAACTCACAAAAAAAACGGGATCTTTCGAAGTGGCCTCTTTTGGAACACTCGGATTAGAAACCACTTTGCGAGTTCTTATTGACGGTTGGAAGACCGGTAAAATTTCGAGCCAAAGACTCGTGCAGGTTTTTTCGAAAAATCCGGCCCATTTCTTAGATCTAAAAAATGGACTTGGTGAATTTAAACTCGGCGCAAAACTGCATGGTGTTCTAGTTGATCTGCAAGAGGAGCCCTCTGTCTTCACGAAGCAAGACATTTCAAGTCTTTCAAAAAATAGCTGCTTCATAGGTCAAAGACTTCCCGCAAAAATTTGTGGGGCTTTTCATGCAGAGAAGATATTTGAATTCACTTTAAATTTATACCCACATCATTCAACTCGGCCTTGATTCCCCACATTTTACTTAGAAATTTGGGCGCGTGAGATCCGACATAGGCCATCAACAAGAACTTGATAAATCTTCCTGAAAAAATAATGGCGGCTAATAATAGAAGTGGGGTCTCAGCCAGGCTTGCAATAATAATTGCGGGTTGCTGCATAAAGGGTGTAATCGCTACTGCAAATATCAAAAGCAGTCCGTATTTCTCAAAAAAATTCTCGGTCCAAAGCCAAGATTTGGTTTCATTTATTCCGGGGTACATTTTAAGAATCCACTCAAGCCCTTGGGTTTCCACAAAGGCCGCCAGTACGATTGCGCCAAGTGTTGACCCTACCGCAACACAGAGGGCCAGCGTAAACCATCTTCGAGGTGTCAGCATAGAACTTGAAATCAAGATTCCGTCATTGGGGATGACAACGACGATGTTATCTAAAGCCGCAAGTAGCCCAATGAAAGGCGGATACCAAATGCGATCAGCATATTTTTGTAAGATCTTGATGTATCTTTGTATTTTGCTATGAAACCTTTCAATAAGCCTCAATTTTTCTCCAGTGAATAATTTTAGAAAGGCTTGCTACCCGCAAGATACGCTACAAGCCCGCCAAGCAACAATGAGAAAATCCAAACTGGCTTAGACCAGCGACAGAAAAACCATCATGACACCTAAAAGGTGAACTACTTTATAAATTGAATAAGAAATCATAATATTTCCTGTGTTACACTAGTCAAAAATATCTGAAAGAAACGACTTTCTTTTCTTATAGTAATGATCTTTACGATAATCATCTCGCGATTCCCTATATTCATCAGATCGAACAGTTTGACTGGTTTGAGTTGAAGCTGACTTTTCGATCAACTTGTCTAGTTCGCCACGATCAAGCCACACGCCTCGGCACTGTGGGCAATAGTCGATTTCAATTCCTTGTCGGTCTGATATGACTAAAGTAACATCTGGACAGGTTGGGCATTTCATTTAGTTCTCCGATTCTTTATTTATATTACTTTACGGAATATTGATGAATTGCTAAAATGGATAAAAATGCTAACTAGCAACGCTAAAAACTATACAAAAAGCGTCGTTTAACTGGAATCTGGAAGAACAACTTTTATCGGGTTAAATGAGCGGCATGACTTCCTTAAGTGTTAAATCTCGAACTTAATTCCTTGCGCCAAGGGCATCGATTTTCCGTAATTAATCGTATTGGTTTGACGACGCATGTAAGCTTTCCAACTGTCGCTGCCTGATTCACGTCCGCCACCGGTGTCTTTTTCTCCGCCAAAGGCGCCACCGATTTCGGCACCCGAAGTGCCAATATTGACATTGGCAATGCCACAATCAGAACCCAGCGGAGACAAAAACTCTTCGGCGCTGCGCATGTCTTCCGTAAAAATAGAAGATGAAAGACCTTGGCTGACCGAATTTTGCAATTCAATAGCCTCCGCTAAATCACCTGAATAACGAGTTAAATATAAAATCGGAGCAAATGTTTCTTCGTGAACAATCGTCATGGAATGATCCGCTTCAACCAAAGCCGGCCGAACATAGCAACCTGATTCATAGCCCACGCCAGTTAGAACTTCACCGCCGGTTAAAATTTCTGCCCCTTGTGCTTCCGCAGTTTTCAAAGCGGCTTGCATCAGCATGACGGATCCCTTATCGATCAGGGGCCCTAAATGGTTCGAGACATCAAGTGGATCACCAATTTTTAAATTTTTATAGGCTTTCAGTAAACTAGTTTTAACTTTTTCGTAAATGCTCTCGTCTATAATAAGGCGACGTGTACTTGTACATCTTTGCCCCGCCGTCCCTACGGCCCCGAATACGATGGCCGGAATGGCCATTTCTAAATTTGCATTTTTAGTTAAAATAATGGCGTTGTTACCGCCGAGTTCCAACAGACTTTTTCCCAAACGGGCAGCGACGACTTGCGCTACGTGTTTGCCCATTCGAGTTGAACCGGTTGCCGAAACCAGCGCCACTCTTTTATCGGCGATCATACTTTCGCCGACTTCAGCCGCTTCGCCGATAATCAAGTTCATGACTCCTTCAGGAACATTGTTATTTTTCAAAACATCGCTGATCAGTTGAAAACAAGCTATAGCTGTTAAGGGTGTTTTCTCAGAAGGTTTCCAAATACTGACGTTACCGCAAACCGCTGCAATCATGGAGTTCCAGGCCCACACCGCAACCGGGAAGTTAAAGGCCGAAATAATTCCGACGAGGCCGAGTGGATGCCACTGTTCCATCATGCGATGTTGTGGGCGCTCGGACTGCATGGTTAAACCATACAACTGGCGCGACAAACCCACCGCAAAATCACAGATATCAATTATTTCTTGAACTTCGCCGTGGCCCTCAGAGCGAGATTTTCCCATTTCAAGCGAAACCAGATCACCTAATAACTCTTTTTTATTTCTAAACTCTTGTCCGATTTGACGAACAATTTCTCCGCGCTGAGGCGCTGGAAGTTTTTTCCAAAAAAGACTGGCCGCTTGAGCTGCCTTGATAACGTCTTCGTAGTTTTGCTTAGAGGCTTTGCCTATGCTTGCAATAATTTCGCCGTCAATAGGCGATACCGAATCGTATTTCCCAGCCGCTTGGCCTTCGTGCCATTTAAGACCTGTGCTGACGGCCGGATTGAGGGGTTTTAAATTAAGGTTTTTTAGTAGTTCAGTATGTTTAGTCATGCAGATAGCACTAACACAAAACAAAACTCAATCCAACTCCCAAGAGAGCTGTAGGCATCGGTCCAAATTGGTGCGCTTTTTTTTGGCGATATCGAGATACACTTCTGTTAATTGCTTACCGGAATGATTCTGGCCAATTCCCCGCCATCGGTTGAAAAATAGATGGCACCTTCTGGTCCAACCTTTATTTGTCTGAATCTGATTCCAAAATCAGCCAGAAGCTCCTCTTGCTCGGTCACTTGATCGTTTTCAATCTTCAGTCGCCGAATATGCGCTCCACTTAGATTTGCTAGAAAGATATGGCCGTTCCATTTCGGAAACAATTTACCGTCGTAAAACATGAGTCCCGAGGGTGAAATTGAGGGTACCCAGTAGGCAACAGGAGCTGTAAATCCCGCCTGTTCTTTGACCCCGATCGAGGGGCCCCAATACTCTTTACCATAGGTCACTTTTGGCCAGCCGTAATTTTCGCCGGGCCGAATTAAATTTAATTCATCTCCGCCGCGGGGGCCGAACTCGGCTTCCCAAATTTTACCCGTTGTCGGATCTCGTGTTAAACCTTGAGGATTTCGATGCCCCAAACTCCATATTTCGGGTTTCGCAGCTTTGTTTTTAATGAATGGATTATCCTCAGGCACGGAGCCGTCCGCTTTTAAGCGCATAATCTTTCCATTATGAAAACCTAAGTCTTGAGCTTTATCTCTTTCGTTTCGTTCGCCAACTGAGAAAAAGATGTAACCCTTATCATCAAAAATAATTCGAGAACCAAAATGTATCGTTTCGTCATTTGCATCAAAAGCTTCAAATATTTTTTTGAATTCACTCAGCTTTTCACCACTTAACGTTCCTACGCCAATAGCGGTGGACGCCTTGTCTTTTCCGGACGGATTCGAAAAAGACAAGTACACCTGATTTTTTTTCAACGGATTGACGGCTACATCTAATAGGCCGCCTTGGCCTTTGGCCCAAACGGACGGCGCACCTGAAACAGGTTTTATTTTTTTGGTTTTAAGATTTAATAGCTTGAGCTGTCCGCCTCTTTCGGTGAAAATCAATTCATCAGCTGAAACAAAATCAAAACCCCAAATCACATCATCTTGAGATGTTAACGTTTCAACTTTGAAGCTGTAATCTTTGGTCTTAAAGACTTTATCGCTGGGTACAGAGGCGTGGGCACAGACGGTTAAAGAAATTCCTAATAATATAAT
Organism: Bdellovibrio sp.; assembly: GCA_031429735.1. Classification (GTDB taxonomy): domain Bacteria; phylum Bdellovibrionota; class Bdellovibrionia; order Bdellovibrionales; family Bdellovibrionaceae; genus Pseudobdellovibrio. The sequence goes on from JANPAD010000470.1 coordinate 6,360, forward strand.
CAACTGTGTCTTCACTATAACCTCTGATTTAAATAAAATACTTTATCATTAAACATTTGAGGTCGCATTTCTTCTTTTTTGAGCCCGACGCATTTTTTGTCACCTAATTAAAACTATGTGACGAATATAAGGTTTTTAAAGCAAACAGGCTGCAATAGCCCGGGACTAAGCTTTGCATAGTTTTGATGAACTCTATGCGTAGTCTTTTAAAAGCCCTTATTTTAGTTTTCGCCACCGTCGCTCAGGCTGTCGAATACAGCGATGTTTATTCTGCAGATACCCTGATTATTCAGGTTCCACATAGCGAAATTGAGCAAATACCAATCTGGAAAAAACATGGCGAACGGTATGATTCATTTATGGGAATTCCGGCCCTGTCTAACATAGCAAGAGGTGGCCAGTATCAATGCACGGAATTGGCGCATCGTTTTCTGAATGAGATTTTTGGAATACCCACTCGAATTGGAATCGGTTTAGGCAACGCAAATGTAGTCGTTCAAAATATTTCACAGAGATTTGGAAATGGAACATATCGGTATGGCAACTATTCTATCCGACTGAAATACGAAAGCACAAAGCAAGCCAAAGAACCACCTACCGTGGGTTCTGCTATCAACTTTGGTGGGACTTACGGCCATGTGGCTATAGTTCGGTATGTTGAAGCCCTTGATGCATCGAAAGTAAAAGTTTTTCTGATTGAGCAACATGGATTTCCGAGCTGGCGGCTCGGCGATGCGCACCCTATACGCTCTTTAGTATTTTCTAAAAACCGTGCTGGAAATTGGGTCGCCAATAATTCTCCGGAATTAGGTGCGGTTATCGGATGGATTAATTTTAAGGTTATCAATTAGTTTTATATAATGACACCTTGTCTTAATGTTCGATTACGCAAATGAACGTCACGGATCAAACCTCTTACTCTTAATAATTCTCCATACGACTCGTGCTGTCAATAAGCCTACGCTCAGTCAGAGCATCAAGTACCATTTTTTCATTCGGGCTTTTGCCATTCAAGAAGACATTTTTAAAATTCAAAGTTACACGTTCACTTTCAATACCCATAGCTGCATCTAACAAATCAAAAGAGACACTGATGCAATTTTCAGTGGCGGTCAGATAATCTTTTGTCATTTGATACCTTGTTGAAAAACTAAGTGCCGTCATCAGCAAGCTATTTTTTTGTTCTGATGACATATTTTTCAATTCATATTGCGTTACGGTATCTCCGCCGTTTTGCTCTTCGAGCTGCGCACGATCAAAACTGTTAACCAATCGACCGACAATTTTATAAGATCTAAGAAGGGCGACTGCGGGATTGTATGTTTTGCCAATCGGTACGGCCGCTTGAATAGTAAAAATCATATCTCCGGTTTGTGTAGATCTAATATCTCCATCGACGACACGATAGAGTTTTGCCGGCGTATCTAACATAAACCGGTACTGCATGTGGGCCAACTGGTAACCCGCCGGCCCTGCGAACAACGCTAATTGCATAACGACAGACTTAACACTGTCTTTTTGAATTTCAGCAACCCAAAATTTGCCTTGATTAAAAAAATGACTCACAAAAATTGAAGTTTCAGTTTCGAGTTCGGGAAGCAAGGTGACGGGTCGCTTGGAATTCAAGTCGACTTCAAGTCCGGCAAATGGGCCACCTGCATAGACAAATGGTTCAACAGCGAGGTAATGCTCAATTCGATCGGCCGTTAAAGCCGCGGGTCGTGCATAGGCAAGAGAACTGAAAGTACTTAAAAATAAAATAACTGCTATAATTGTTGTTTTCATACGATCATTTGTCTCTGCAATGATGCCAGCTTCATAATAAATAGGGCGCACCTTATGCGCTTTCTAAGCGATTAAGGATGGTTTTACGAAAGAGGCCATTTTTTGCTAACAGTGGGCTCTGCGAATAATTAAAGGCGTTTCAATTTGAGATAACTCGAATAGTTTTGATGAACGTCGAAGTATTCGTGCAATTTTTAGCTTTTTCTACTCAACTTCTTCCATTCAAATGCTTCAATCAAGAGCTGAGCAATTAGCTCCGCTTTACCTTCAGAATAATTTGTACGTGCATCGGCATGAGTGATTGCCAGTTTTCTTTTCAGCTCTTCGTAACGGCAGAATGCTTTCGGAGAAGCTCGTAAATAGTCTCGAAAGATAAGATGTCTCTCAACTTCAATATGAGCTTTTGCAAATACGTGAAGGTGAATCAAACCGATTTTTTCGCTCTCATCGTAAAGAACGCAGTATCGTCGGTTTGCAATTCCATATTCACCTTTCCAAACAAATCCTAAATTTTCTAATTCAGGACGACGGGTATCAAAAGCTTCGATTGATGTGACAACCCCGAGAATGTCTAAGATTGGCTTCGCATGAATACCGGGAATAGATGTACTGCCGATATGATGAAGCTCAAGGTCCGTAGAAATTTGCTTTTTTAAGGCCGAGTCCACGATCGTAAATGCCTTAAACCAATTTGCATTATGTGGAGCTAGGGTAACGCCTTTGCGATACATTCCAATATTCAAATTTACTAATTGATTGCGTAATGACATGCAAGTTTCCCTAGTTGATGCTGGCGACTGAAGACTTGTAAGTACTTAATATCATTTGCGTCTCAAAATCGGGATCATCCGCCAACAAGCTTTCTCGTTTGAAAAAGAAATTCTTGGTTTCAGAGACCCAATGACATCGATCATTTCAAAACAGCCAGATACCCTCACCAAAGCATCAATTTCATTGAAGGTAAAACACCGCTGCTCAGACTGGTCTACAACCTCGCCTTGCTCCAGAGGAGTCTTAAATTTTAAGGTCGCAGTTGTAATCGTAGTCTGTTTGATTGGATCAAACGTATCCGATTCATCTCCCCATTTTACTGAGACTTCGATGTCATTCTGTTTTTCTGTCCATTCTGTATTTGCAGATTTACCAACTGAAAAAACATCCCGAGGATGTGACATCTCAAGTATATAAAGCCCATCTTTTTTTAAAGACTTTGCAACTGACTTTAGGTGATTGATCACATCGTCATTGGTAATCAGATAGGAAGTTGAATCCATAAAGATTGCCGCAAGATCCACAGGTTCTGGTAATTCAAATTTGCGCATGTCTCCTTGCAGATATTGAATTGATACTCCAGCGGATTTTGCTTTTTCAGCACCATAAGTAACCATCTCAGGTGAATAGTCGAGGGCAAAAGACTTTAATCCTCGTTGCGCCATTTCGATTGCATTTGATGCTGGCCCTGCACAAATATCTACGAAAGATTTCGCATCACGATTATTGTGAACACGAAATGTATCTAAAATAGTTTGATTTTCTTCTATTACATTTTTGAAGTTAAAAGCAATGTCGTAGTATTTTGCTTTCGTATAGAAGTCGATATGACTATTCTTCATTTAACCTCATAATGGTGGAGGCGGCTAATCCCGCAAACTGTCGATATTGTTGAATTCTTTATTTGGCAGGTCAAGAAAGGTTTGAAATTTAAATTTTCTCGATTTGAAAGATTATTGTGAGCTGTATCGGATACCAGTTTCGGTTATATTGCAATGCCGATCGAAGATGGATTCAAACTAATTGAAAAGATCCGAGCGTTCAAATCAAAGCTCGGGCGGACCCCTGCGCTAGCGCTCACAGCCTTTAGCGATTTCAAGACTTGCTGGACGAAAATAATCTAAAGTCTATCCGATAGAAACGTGATGATTTCGATCTACAAAAAATGTGCTGTTTTTTTTACAGCACATTCTCTGAAAATTTAATTCAAAGAATAATCCGTGTATCCCTTGGCGTCGTTTGTATAATAGGTATTTTGATCGGGCTCGATTAAAGCAACACCATTTTTAATTTTTTCTACTAAATTTGGATTGCTGACAAAATGATGTCCAAAAGCAATCGCGTTAATTAAGCCTTTTTCAATACTCGCGGCCGCTTCTTCAGGACTGTATCCCATATTTCCGATAATAGTTCCTTTAAAAGATTCTCTGGCCTCGGCCATGACATCACCTTTTTGAATTCCAAAAAAGTCAGATCTCATCATATGCAAATAAGCAATGTTAAGCTGATTTAATTCTGAAACCACATAAGCCGTCAGCTTTTGCGGGTTAGAATCTATCATACTGTTATAACTATTGAGCGGCGATAAACGAACACCAACTTTGTCGGCTCCCCAGATATGAATGACCGCTTTGGTAACTTCCAATAGTAATCGACAACGATTTTCTATACTGCCGCCATACATATCCGTTCGTTTGTTGGCAGAATCACGCATAAATTCATCAAGAAGATATCCATTGGCCGCGTGAACTTCGACGGCATCAAAACCGGCGGCCTTCGCGTTTTTTGCTGCTATGACAAAGCCCTCGATAATGCCCGGGATTTCTTTAAGTTCTAGCGCTCGAGGAATAACATAAGGCACTTTACCTTTTGGTGTGAAGGTTTCACCCTCAATGGCAATCGCACTTGGTGCGACCGGTACGTGATCCTGATTTAGAAATGGATGACACGCTCGACCTCCGTGCCAAAGTTGCAAGACAATTTTGCCGCCTTTTTGATGAACAGCTTCAGTCACTTTTTTCCAGCCCTCGATTTGAGCTTGCGAATATATACCCGGCTCTCGGCCACCAAAAGCTGAGTTATGCTGCATGACCATCGTGGCTTCGGCGATAATAAGTCCGGCACTTGCCCGTTGGGCATAATATTCGGCCATGATATCAGTTGGATTGTGATTTTCATCAGCACGACAACGAGTCAGAGGCGCCATAACAATTTTATTTTTAAGTTCAAGACTTCCTATTTTGATAGGATTTAATAAAGTTTTAATTTCAGACATAGACTTCCTTTGGTTATTTTTTTATTTCGAAGTTGCTTTGATCCCGTCAAACAAAATACCCAAAGTAATGTAACTCGCCGAAAGATCAACTTCTTGAACGCTGGCATTGACAGTTCCGGTCCGTTCAAAAGACGAGACTTTATTGTATTCATAACCGGCTTCAATAAATCCATAAATATTATTATATCCCACACCTACTGAAACTCCGGCCGCCGCCGCTGGAGAGGCAAACCAATCACTTGGCGCTTTCTTAGTCAATTCGCCGTTTTGGGTAGCCGTACGTACTTTATAGGTTGTATTGGTTCCGCCAACACCAGCAAAAACATCGACTAAAAAAAGTCCTTGCTTGTAAACCGGAACACGGGCTAACAACAGCACTTCGTCTTGGATAAGTTCAGCTTCATAATTTGTTGCGTTGCTTTCAGGGTTTTCATAGGCAACTTGATCTGTCCGATGATACCGTATCCCCACATTTAAAAAACTTTTTAAAGGATAGGTAATCTCAAGACCGTATTGGCCCACACTCTTGAATTCAGACATACCGTCAGCACTTAAGCTTGTGTTAATTTGAGTTGGTTTCGCCAGTGACGAACCAAGAAACAAACGTCCCTGTGCAGGAAATTCAGCTGCGAATAAGTTAATACCGAAAACTAAAAAAATGACCGCAATAGTTGTTGCCTTGACTTGCATAATCACCTCCGTGACAACAACAGTATCTCAGTATTAAACAAACAATTCCAACTTAAGAAGATGTAAACTCTGTTTTTATGAGCTGCCGACTAGACTTTCATATTAAACGAATAGGCTAGGTTTTTTAGATGCTTTTTAAACACAAGGTATCTCAATTTGAGTGCATTCGCCTTACCCACGATTGGACCAACCTTAGTAGACTTCGATTCGATCCACGTCTTCTATGAATTTATTTGCCAATTGATTGAGAGGAACCAATTCTGTCGTTAATTCAGCGGCCACGGTAGCAGAAAAAGAAATCTGAATCGCGATCAAGACTTAAATATATTTCAAAGTAATCCTCATTAAAAATAGTTTGTCGTTATACCATGCGTCCGGAACTAGGACCTGGCACTTAAAAATTCATTTTTCAACTTTTTTTCGAAACAAAGCATAAGCAGTTGCCGGAAGCGCAATAGATCCTAAAAGTAAGATAAACTTAAGGTTTGTAATAGGTGCTAACAGTTCCGCCAAGAAAATATTTTTTTGTGGGTATTGGGCTATAAGAAAATAGATTACTGAGTTTTCGATCATATCCGACAAAAACCACAAAACCGGTGCGGAAATTAAAAATATTCGAAACACTCTCGAAAGCGAAGTTCTTTCTCGAACAAAGTAGGCTAGCACAATTAAAAAAACCAAGAGGCTCAAGGGAAAAATAACGTCCCCACTGTAAGTAAAGCGCTTATAAGCTTCGCGTCCGACTTCTCCGAAGCGCTCTAAACGGTCATAGACTTCGACGGCTGTTGAAGATGTATGTTGATCAAACAGTTGTTGGTACCCAAGCGTGGCATGAAGTGCTTTTGCTCCGCCAGCAAATGGGACCATATGAGTTATGATAAAGATGATAACAAAGACACCGAAAGTGGAAAATAACAGCGATCTTGTGGTTTTTGAAATCCCTGTAACTTTTC
>JANPAD010000471.1:0-1980 GCA_031429735.1 Bdellovibrio sp.
CAAAAAACGTAGTGGTCAAATTCAAATTGTTTTAAAACCACAGTGGTTAGAAGGTTTTGAAAATGGTGGCACCACACATGGTTTGTGGAATCCTTATGACTCACATATTCCGCTGTTATGGTTTGGATGGGGAATCAAACAGGGAAAAACAAACAAAGAAGTTTACGGCTACAGCGATCATGATCCGGCAGGCAGTGAGAGTATTTACATCAAAGACACGATGCGACCCTCGTTTTTTCGTTCAACTCCGCCCACAAAAATACTGATACCCAAATTCAACTGAGGCTAAATTGAAAAATTATTTTATTTTTTTTATATTAGTTCTGGCCCAAACGGTGATTGCAAATGCCAAGCTTACGCAAGGGCCCGGCGACGGCGGCGGCGGCGACACCTGCAACAACAGGCCTATCGAAAGTTTTAAGACAGATATAACTACGCTTCCTGAATACAAACAACACATCGAGCCCCTACTCGCCAAAATTTCGCCAGGAATCTTCAAAGAACTCTTTACGCTGCGCGACCTGTTAGAGCCGAACAACAAGAACTGGTATTTTGTGGATTGTAAGTTACAGGATGTCCCTAAATCAAAAAAGGGTCTTTACATGAACAGTTTTCAGACGGCGTTTCAGAATGACCGTGAAATTTTTGTTGATGCCAGTTCTTATGCGAAAATGACATCCGAAAACAAGGCCCAATTATTACTTCATGAAATGCTCATGGCACTCTATCTGCTTAACGAGATAAACTCACTTGATATCTGCCAACTCAATAGTGTCAGAGGTAAATGCCACGATGACAAAATTGAGACTCAAAAGGCTACAATAAAAATCAGCCGGAATAAGGTTTCTGAATTTGCAAGCACTGATATTTCTGTTTCCGAAGCCAAAGTGTTACTGGATGAAGCTGCCCACCAGAACATCAGGGCCTTGGTCAACTGGACGTGGGCAAACCGGAATCAACTCACCGAAAAAATATTTACTAAAAAAGCTCTCGAATATAAGTTTAACAATTGGTTCACGAGTATCGAACTGACTCCTGAAGGTGACGCTGCCGAAATTTTGGACCTAGCTGACGTTGCCCGAAGTTTCAAAAAATATCATCTTTTAAGAAAGAAATTAGTTCATTGTAGTTTTGATAAACAGTTGCGCAAATTCGTTGAAAAATGCCAAGTTAAATTGAAATTCGAACATACAAAACTAGATGATGAATTTTCAAGCGTCAGTATAAGTTTAGTGGCCAGAAAAATACGCGATAGAAAAGATTTTAAGTTTGAACTTGGCACCAGCTTGCCGTCAAAAGAAGCAAACATTATGAGATATAATCTGTCGCAATCGGAAGCTGGGGTCACATTACGATTTATAATGAACCCTCCCCGAATAGTAAATGGACAATTACCTGCTGTCGGACATCTTACAAAAATAGTGCACATTGATTTTAAAAAATTATCAAAAGATGAGTTGAGTATACGTTCAGTCAGTTTAAAAACCTACCGCTGGTATTCATTCGAAAAGATCACAAGTAAAAAAGGCAATATATCTGTAACTGAAGTTGCCGGATATAATTCACCGGCAGAGGATCTAAGTGAAATTTTCGGTATCGAATCGACTGACGGGTTTTTTGGTGTCGGTCACACATATGAAAGTAAACAACCATTGGGCTATATACCCAACTAGTGAATTGTTTTCCTAAGATATGTGATTAATTAATTAATTAGCAAATTAATCCATCGAGGATTCCGATTCAAAACTCGTGGTGCCGCCGAATTTGAGTTCCGAAAATAATTCGGACTTTAAACTATTGCTGCTACAAACCGAGTTGCGAATCGATTATTCTTTTGAACTCTTCGTATTGGTTAGCGCCCAGCAGAGGTGCAGCACCGATCAGGAAGCTGGGTGCGCCAGTGAACTTTTGGGATTCGGCCCGACGGCGGTCGGCAAGGATGGATTTGGCAACTTCGTCACTTCTTATGTCGGCCTGCAT
>JANPAD010000472.1:0-6437 GCA_031429735.1 Bdellovibrio sp.
AGTGAGTTTAAAACTTGTACGCCTTGAGGGCGCTGATGAGCATGCTTGTCTGGCCGGTTTTGAAGTGGTTAATATGCCAATTAATATTGAAAGATGTAAAGCTATTAGCGATTCAAACGCAATTATTTTAATGCAAAAAAAGTACGTAGAGCAATCTAATAAAATTCCAATGGCTTTCAAGGCCGCAGCATTAGAATTAAAGGAATGGTTTAGCAATCTGCAGAATCAGATAATTGAAATTGAAAAGAAAGCTCCCGTCGATGACGCCAAAGCAAATGAAGAATTTCGTCTAACAGTTGCCGAAACAATTTCAGACTACTTAGGTGAATTTTTACCGAAAGTTTATACTCAATTACCAAATACAATGAGTAATTTAACAAAAGAAGAGACTGAACTGTGCACGCTTTTCATTAGACAACAGTTAGCCCCTTTTGTTTACGGCGCTCCATTTGCTAGCCGCGCGTACTTCAAGCCGCGTGGATATGCTGGTGATTATGAAATGATGAACCATCTTTATCGAAATGAATTGGTTGGCAAAACGTTGTTTGATCAGTGTATGCATAAATACTTTATCGACGAGCCCGCTGGTCAAGCCGTTAAAAACCGAGGTCACTATTTGTTTAGCAAAATTAAGCAACTGGTCGAAGCAACCCCAGCTACTAAAAAACTTAAAATCCTTTCTATTGCGAGCGGACCCGCAATGGAACTTCAGCTTTTCATCAAGAACTGTCCTGAATTTTATGGACGTAGTATCGAGATTACATGTATCGATCAAGACGAAGAGTCTTTAAAGCACGCGCAAAAGCAATTAATCAGTCTTGAGCACCAAAGAAAAACTGGATATAAATTCTTCTTTTCAAATGCAGCCATCAAAAATATTATCGTTCATGGCTTACCAGATCAAGACTATGACCTGATCTACTCTGCTGGATTGTTTGATTATTTTACAGACCCCGTAGCTCAAATGGCCGCCAAGCAAATATTTACTGGGCTCAAACCAGATGGGCAATTAATTATTGGAAATTTCAGCAAAGATAATCCATGCGTACCTTTTATGGAATACGTGCTGGACTGGATTTTAATTTATAGATCTAAAAATGATTTATCAAAACTTTTTAACGAAGTGGGTTCAAGCGTTAATGTAGAACAAGAACCTCTTGGGGTTAATCTTTTTGCAGTTATAAAAAAATAGGATGTTATTTGAGAACAAATAATGAGGCTTTTAAAGAAAAAATTCTGATGTCGGAGGCGATTGCCACGATGAAGATTATTTCTAGCCTCATGGCCATCCCTTTGTTTCTAATTTTTTGGATAGCCGATATATTAATTTATCCCACTCTAAAGTGGGAGTTCCTGATATATCGGCTTCTCATAATACCCATTTGTTTTTTGTCCGTATACTTTGTTCAAAGGGTTAAGACATACAAAGAAGTACAAATGTTAGCTACTGCCTATTGCATACTTACTTCTTCAATTATTAATATAATTATATTTAGAACAAATGACCCGAGCACATCTTATTATGCTGGGTTAAACCTCGTAGCAATTGGCGGAATTGCTTTTTTACCAATTGCTAGGAATTATGCAATTTTTTCCGCTGCCGGAATTTACATACCTTACTTTTTAAATATTGTATTTAACAAAAGCACTTCGGGCGAAATGTATAAGTTTCTGATTCCAAATCTTTTCTTCATTGCAGGTTCAGTAGTTATTTGTCTTTTGATTCGTCATTTTACTAATAAACTACGACTGAGCGACTTTGATTCGCAAAATGCTTTGCGCGGCGAAATTTTATCTCGTGAAAAAATAATCGTCAAAAAAACTGAAGAAGCGACCAAGCTACATCAGCTTTCCACACAGTTTTCACCTCAGGTTGTTAAAGCAATTAAAGACGGACACTTAAAAATCGAAGAAGACGGTCAAGTCTCGAAAATCTGTGCAATATTTATTGATATCGTGAAATCGACTGACAAAGTGACAAAGCTTGATCATAAAGATATTCAACTTTCTCTTGAAAGATTCCTCGATACTTGCTTAACAACTTTTTTGAAATACGATCTGACTATTGATAAATTTCATGGAGATGGTATCTTGGCTTTTTCCAATATGCCTATCCCACGGCAAGATTTTATCGAACGCAGTTGTGATGCCGCACTAGAAGCACTTGATATGATTAAAAAAGATCAAGAATTCTACCTGAAACATTGGCAAGATGAACTTCAGGTTCGAGTTGGTATATCGGTTGGCTCCGCTAACGTCGGTTTTTACGGAAACAAGAAGTACTTTAAAACTTTTACAGCAATAGGCACTCCTCTACCCTATGCTAGTCGCCTCACGTCTACCGCTGAGCCCAATCAAATATTAATTGATGACCAAATAAACAACCATCTCTCGAGTTTGGGTTATGTAACACGTAACTGCGGACTAAAAAAACTTAAAGGATTTGAGGAAGATTCAAAATCAGTTTTTGAATTGATTTCTTCACCGCACTCGGTGTTAACTGGTGAAAATGTAAAAACATGCCCCACGCACACCAATTCGGTTCTTTACCTTGATACAAATCAGCAAGGACATTTTGTTTTCAAGTGCCGAGATTGTGAGTACGAAGAAGATCACATTAAAGAAACAGTCCACTCCAACGTTAAAGCTGCATAAACTTTTTTAAATGTGTTCTGGGGGTGGGCCCAAACAATTTAATACCTAATATAACCGAAACTGATAAGACGAGATAACTTAGACTAATTCAGTATCAGAACAACACCTATAGCATGGCTGTTGTTTTGCAACTTACACAGTGTTCATTCGAATGCCCCCACACTAAAGAAGGTTATTTGTTTAATAGCAAGCTACAGCTACTCATAGACAAAACATTGCTTGAAGATGCCAAACGGCATATCAGTGCTTTATCGAGCATTGTTGTTGTTCCAGTATTTCTATCTTTTTGGATTGCCGATTTACTGTATGTTCCTGAACAAAAATTGACATTTCTGCAGTTGCGTTTACTTATTTTGCCATTTGTTTTCTTAATGAAAAAAATGCTGAACAAGATGAATACCTTTTTGCTTGCGCAAATGTATATGGTGATCTACGCAGTTTTTACAGGGTCAATCATCAATGTTATGATTTACCTTATCGATGATATAACGACGCCCTATTACGCAGGGCTTAATTTAGTTGCTCTTCTCGCTTTAGCTTTAATGCCCCTGAAGCGTGTATTTTGGTCACTCACCCTTTTTGGAATTTATTTGCCCTACTTTATTTTTTTGGCGCTGAAAGCCAACTTAATTAATAATTTTCAATTCGATGCGGACTCATTAAGAAATCTCACATTACCGATCATTAATTTGTTTTTCATTGGCGGCACGGTCTTGCTTTGTTTGTTTATTCGGTGGGTTTTGTCGAATTCACGAAATAAGGAAATCAGTGCAAAGCTTGATCTTGAGAATGAGCTTGAGCTCAGAGCTGAAATTATAAAAGCCAAAACTGACGAGGCCACGAAATTAAACATGCTGTCTTCCCAGTTTTCACCGCAGGTGGTTAAGGCCATTAAAAATGGTTCAATAAACCTTGAAGACTCGGCTCAGCAGTCAGAAATTTGCGCTGTATTTATTGATATTGTCAAATCAACCAGCCATATCAATCAACTGCATTACACCGACACGCAAAAAGTTTTAGAACGATTTTTAGATACCTGCCTGACTACTTTTTTAAAATATGATTTAACTATCGATAAGTTTCATGGCGACGGTGTCTTAGCTTACTCTAATGTACCCATCAAGCGTCCTGATTTTATTCAGCGCGCCGCTGAAGCCTCGCTTGAAACACTCGAACTGATTAAAAAGGACCGTGAGTTTTACAAGCATCACTGGAAAGAAGACTTACAAGTGCGTATTGGTCTTGCGGTGGGTTTGGTAAGCGTAGGTTTTTATGGCAGCGCAAAGTTTTTTAAAACATTCACAGCAATTGGTTCTGCGTTGGCCTACGCTAGTCGGTTAACATCACTTGCGCAGCCCAATCAAATACTGGTTGATAGCACTATTCATGATTATTTAATTAAAAATAATTACATTTTGGTCCGCCATAGTGAGCCTCTATTAAAAGGTTTCGAAAATGAAATTAAGCCGGTTTATGCCCTGTTGAGCTCACCCCATGCAAATGACAGATTAGCTTTTCATAAAACCTGTCCGACTCATTTAGATACTGTCTTGCACCTTGAAGAAAACTCCGACTCTATTATGACGTTGAAGTGCCGCGACTGTGACTACGTTGAGCTATAAACTTGTCTTTTAATTTTGCTTAATCACAACTTTCCTCGACTAGACTAGACTCCAGACCCCTTCCCTGCCATCCGATAAATACCCTATGGAAAACGTGAAAAATGCAACAAAAGTTTTTATGTTACATGCGATGGCTTTCTTGTTTGTTCTGCTCGGTACGCGCCAGCTTTTCGCACTTGAAATGTCGGTCGTCGAAGTGAAACGCAACATCACACTTTCTGATGAGGACCCGGTTTATAAGGACTTTTATATCAATGCCGGCGACGGTTCGGCTTTACGTAAAAACATGGTCGTCACAGTCAAACGTAAAGTCAGTATCAAAGACTTCGGTTCAAAAACCATCGGAGATTTTGAAGCGGCCGTCGGACAATTGAAAATAATACACGTTGGCAATAAGGTTTCGGTGGCTCGCGAATTTAAGCTTACACCCCGTGATGAAGAGCCGATGATGGAACAAACCGGTATTATGATCGGCGACAAGGTCGATCTCGAGAAATCATTCATCGACAACACGAAGCCCGTTTTTAAACGAAAAACCAGCGAAACTGAGCCCGCGGCTGCTCAAAAAGAAGCCCAAACGGCTTCTGCAACAGCTCCAAATGTGGTTACAGCCCAAACGACAACAACTCCGACCGCTGAACGTGTCCCGGCTTCTGAAAAAACAGAGCCTTCTTTGCTGCAAAAAATTATCCCCTTACCGGGCACACAAGGCCTCTAAAAACCTGTACTTTTTATAATACCCTCACGGCTGGTTTTGTGGCACAACATCAGCCTATGAGCGAAACGTATTTCAAAGTCCGTCTGTCAAATGTCAGCACTCCCAAAGAACAAGAAATTACCAATTTTTGTTTCGAGCATAAAGCTTTGGGCCTCAGCGAAGTTTTGGCTTTTACTCAACCGGATTTAACTTACGACCCGTCGCTTATTTCGCGCCGTCAGCTTGAACTTGATGTGTTCTTTGACGGTAAACCCAGTGCCGATTTCTTTACTCAACTGCGCGATAAATTTTCTGATATCAAATGCATCACATCCGAAGAAGAGCACAAAGACTGGCTCGAAGAATGGAAAAAAGGTTTTAACGCCTTTAAACTTGTCGGTCCTGTGTGGGTTGTGCCTTCGTGGTTACCAAAACCCGATGAAGCACAAATTGAAATTAAAATTGACCCGGGTATGGCGTTCGGCACCGGCACCCATGCCACCACTAAAATGGCGTCTTATTTTGTGAATAAACTGGCGACGGAGAATGCAGACCAAATTAAAAATTGGACCATGCTTGATGTCGGCACGGGCACTGCTATTTTAGCGGTGCTGGCTGAAAAAATCGGTTACGGCCTTATCACCGGAGTTGAAATTGACCCTGAAGCGCGCCGCAAAGCCCGCGAAAACTGCGAACTGAATCAAACTGAAAAAGTTGAAATTATCGATCAGCAAATTGACGAAATAAAAACTCCTTACGACGTCGTTGTCGCTAATATCATTGATGGTGTTTTAATCCGCCTGCAAAAAGATTTATTGAAACTGACCAAGCCGGGCGGGCATCTTTTCTTAACCGGTATCTTGCAAGAGCGCGACAACGTGTTCTTCGAAAAATTCATCGAAAAAAATCCGCTTAAAGTTATTAAGCGCATTCAAAAAGATGAATGGGTCGGCTACTGGGTTCAAAAACTTGCTGAAGCTGAAAGCCTCAACTAAACATGCGCCGCTACTGGATTGAAAAGAAGATGATTTATAACGACGACGTCACGTTCAAAGACGAAGTCTTTCATCACATCTTTGATGTCTGCCGACAAGAAGTCGGTCACCACTTCGAAGTTTTAACTGAAGATTCAAAAGCTTATCTGGTTGAAGTCAAAACGGTTGAAAAAAAACAGGCAACGGCACGTATCATCGAAACACGCGAAATTCAGAAGCTACCGACGCCGCACATCCACATTGCCCTTTCTGTTTCACGTTACAACGTCATGGATAGCATTATCGAAAAAGCCGTTGAAATGGGAGTCAGTTCGGTTTTACCCTTCTGTTCTGAGTATAGCTTCATCCGTAAAACAAATAATCTTCCGGCAGGCAAAGTCGAACGCTGGAACAAAATTGTTATCTCGGCCACTCAGCAATCCGGCCGCGGCGAGCTGCTGAAAATCTTTGACCCTATCGACTGGACCC
>JANPAD010000473.1:0-10701 GCA_031429735.1 Bdellovibrio sp.
CTGCTTTAGCAAACTCTCCACACTTAATCGACACAGCAACTGTGTACAACAATCCGGCGGATATGCACTGGCTTGGCGGCGATTATGTAAATATCGAAACAGGCGCTACTGATACTTTCGCAACTCCTGCTAACGCTCCAACAAACGGAGAAGGTATGGTTGTTCGTGGTATGGGCGATGCTAAGATGGGACTTTCTTTAGGTCACCAATCTGCAAATGCATCTGCATCTGGCTTACGTAGCAATGTTATCGGTGGCGTAGTTGTTGCTGCAATGACTCCATTCGCAAAGAATCAACAGAATCCACTCGAATTATCTTACGGTGTTAAAACTGGCGATATGGGTTGGGCTGCAACTTTAGTTTACTCTAACTACAACGACAAAGTTGCTAGCAACAAAGAGTCTTCTTTAGGTCTTCGCTTAGGTGCACGTACTGGTAACTGGGATGCAGCTTTGCGCCTTGGTTTAACTAATACTGTTGAAATCGCAGCTTCTGGTAAATACACAGGTACTTTAGGTATCGGTGCTAACGCTGGTTACATGTGGGAACAAATCTACTTCAACGGTGCTTTAGGTTTATCTGGTTTCAAAGTTGAAAACACAGCTGGTGTAGAACAACTTAAGTTCGACAACCAAACTATCCGTTTGGGTGCTATGACAACTGTTAAAAAAGACGGTTCTGAGTTCTTCTACGGAGTTTCTTTGTTACAATCTAACTCTAAAGAAACAGTATCAGACACTAAAATCACTTCTTTAGGTTTACCAGTGTTCATCGGTGTTGAAGCTGATGCAGCTTCTTGGTTAACTCTTCGTGCTTCAGTAACACAAACAACTCAGTTGATGCACAATTCAAAAACTGAATCAGCTGGTACTACAGCAGCTGAATTAGCTCCAGGCACAGGCGACACAACAGTTGCTGCTGGCGCAGGTTTGAAATTCAACAAGGTAACTGTTGATGGTACTTTGCAAGGTTCTTCGAACCAACAATTGAATGCTAATAACTTTTTAGCTCAATTAGGTATGACATACATGTTCTAGTTTTCGAAAGAAAATTAAAAACAGAAAAAGCCTCGGTTCGCCGGGGCTTTTTTATTTCTAGAGTGTCTTCAGAACTAAAATAAAATTTGTCAGCACAAGACCCGCTCTATATGATCGCTTTAAATCGATGAAAAATACCGTCTTTATTCTCAGTTTACTTTTTGTTACTCAGGCTTACGCAACAAAAGCCCGTGTCATTGCCCTTGCTAATTCTCCGCAATTTGTCGATGAACAGTACATCTTCACTAACATTAATCAGATCAACTCATTAGGTGCTTTTGTTAGTCTCGAAACCGGACTCAGCACGGTCAGCGCGACAACAACCAATACTCTTAGCAATGCGGAAGGCATGGTTGGTGTAAAGCTAAACGATGATGATACGGTGGTGGTCTCCGTTGGGCATCAAGATGAAGCCGTCATCGGTTCTCGTGCCTTGGCCAGCCAACTGGGCAATAATTTTATGCGCCAGCAAAACCCACTTTATGTTTTGTGGGGGCATAAGGGCGAATTGAACAGTTACGGCGTGGGTCTTTTTTATTCAAATTACCGAGATAAAGTATCCGGTGAGGCTGAGTCTTCTTCGGGAGTTAATTTGGGGCTGACGATGGGTGCTTGGCGCTATTACGCTATCTACACAGCGGTTAACTCAGCTGAAACAGCCGCTAACGTGAAGTTTGAAGGCGCGGGATATCTATCGGCAAATGTCGATTACTCGGGAGACTCTAATCAGTTTTATCTCAGATTTGTACGGTCGGTTGAAAAATCTTCGACTTCGGGAATTGAGAACAGTTCAAATTTAATTCAAGTTGTCCGTTTAGGACTGACTGATTCAACTTTTAAAGACAGCAGCACCTACTTTTGGGGGTCCGAATTAGTTTTGACCTCGGTTGATTGCCGTGTTTTTGGATCGGTCATTTGTAACAAGAAGTACACCAGTTCGGTTTTGCCTGTTTGGTTCGGTATCGAAGCCCAGGCCACCACTTGGTTTGTGGTGCGCGGAACTATTAAACAGACGGTCTTTTTAAACCAATCAAAAGATGACGTAGGATACCCTGCGGCCGCTTTTCAAGGCACGAACGGAGCCGTAAGCGAAACTTCGGCCGGCACCGGGACGACGGTTGTTTCAATGGGCGCAGGTCTCATGCTTCGAAATATTATAATTGATGGGCTACTGACGGGATCGACCACCCAAAACCTGAATGCTAATGACCTGTTGTCGCAGTTAAGTCTTAAATATTCGTTTTAAGATTTTACGTTAATTTTGAATGTCTCAATTTTAGATAAATTATCAAATCTGTTCCAAAGCCGATTTTTATGATAAATTTTGTATATTTTTGCATATTATTGTATATTTTTGCAAAAAAATGTATTAAAACTTGATTGGGAGACGGAATGCAAATATATTCCGCGAAGTAAAAATGGAAAAAAAACTACTCTCAATTACTGAAGCGGCTAGTTTATTAGGCGTTTCTCGAATCACGTTTAATAAGATTCGTAAAGAAAAAGCCTTTACGGAGGTTCCCGTTGGACAACGAGTTCGATTTTATAGAGATGAAATTATGGCGACACTTCAGCCAAACAACCAAAGTGTTGCTCCGGCTGGCAGCACGAAGCGAAATATAATTTTGAATGTTTTTTCACACGACACTATTGGGGATATTGAATTTAAAAAAGATACGTTTGATTTAACTGCGTTGAAGCAAATAGATCCTTACGGTGCAGTTTCTTTGTTGTGTGTAATTCTTGAGAAGGTTCGATCGGGAAGTCGTGTGCATTTAATTGTCGATGAAGGATTGGTTTGTCAGACGTTGAAAGCACATCAATTCTTTTTACAAGTTGAAGCTCGCTGTGAAGGCAAGGTTTCATGGGATAAGAAAATTTTGTACGGCTCTACTTTTCATGACAATACAATGTTGATGCCAATAACGGCAGTTACAAATAAAGGTACGGAGAGATCGTTGGCCGAAGAACTTGTGGTGCTTCTTAGAAAACAAGGGTTTCATGATTCAGTCGGCAGGGGTATTGCACAGATTATTGGTGAGTTGGCAGATAATGCGATGACACATTCAGCTCAAGCCTTGGGAGATCGTATTTGCTGGGTGTCTGCACAAAGATTTTTATATAGAGAAAAAAACTGTGTCATCGTTGGGCTAGCTGATCCGGGTTTGGGTATTTTTAGTACGTTAAAAACTAAAGCCGAATATAAAGCACTTACGGACTCACAAGCTTTGCTTAAAGCATTTAGACCGTTTGTAACTTCATGGGAAGCTGCGCGCGGTAAAGGTCTTACAGACGTATTAGGAATTGCTTTAGGAAACAACTCTTACATGCATGCAGATGTTTGTAATCTTAGTTTACAGATGGACTTTCATGATGGGAGCAATCCAGAAATTAAATTTGGAACACCGTTAGCAGATGTAACAGGAACTAGGTTCGGATTGATACTGATTGATAATTACTTCGTAAAGAAATCTCGTGAAGAAGTGGATAAAATGCTAGAAGAGAAAGAGAGGCAAATATGAACACAGTTAATTTAGTAAGATATGGCGCTGTTTTAACTGGCCGTGAATTTGGTAAAGACGTTTTTCTCAGCTTAAAACGTGAGTTTAAATTTCCTTTAGTTTTAGATTTTGCCGGTGTGGAAGCTGTGGGGTCATCGTTTGGTGACGAAGTTGTGCCCAAAGTAGCTGCTGAGCAAGGGAACGTCATAAAGATTTTGAATGCAAACGAAGATGTTCGTGCGACCTTAAAAGATATTGAGCATGATTCCGGTATAAAGGTTGAAATTGAGTGATTCGATAATGCTTTTTTGGATGCGTGAGCTGCCCGGCCTCACCAAGACCGGGCTTCTCCGAAATACGAAACTGATTACTGATAATCCGGTTTAACGAAATCCGGAGTGAACGGGTAAAGGTAGCTGCGGTATTTACCAAGCACAGGCTCGCCCGCTGCTTTGTAAGACTCATCCCATGAATGCGCTAACAACAGGGCTGAGCGCGCCATCTGACGCACAATCAGCGGTTCAAAAGATTTGAAAGTATCGTTCGGAGATTTTCTTTCGGCGGCTTTTTTGAGGCTCATACCTTTATCAATAACAACGCTTGAAGGTTTTAAAACTTTATCGGCCTTCAAAACATCTTTAATTTCAGAAGATGAGATTTCGCATAAGGCGCGGCTGTTTTCAATGACGTTGGTTTTTTCGATGAATTTCTGTGATTTCCAGCTTTGCGCTTGTTTCACGATACGGGCTTCAAGGTCTGCACCGAAAACAGCCACGACAGCTTCTTCATAGTAAGAGTGAATACCGCCGTGATTGGCGGCATAGCCATCATGATCAGTGG
The DNA here is from genome assembly GCA_031429735.1 of Bdellovibrio sp. Classification (GTDB taxonomy): domain Bacteria; phylum Bdellovibrionota; class Bdellovibrionia; order Bdellovibrionales; family Bdellovibrionaceae; genus Pseudobdellovibrio. Next base: position 4,379 of record JANPAD010000473.1, read on the forward strand.
TGTTGTGGAAAGGCTGGCTCATGTCGCCGATGAAGTGGCCCATCACACCCATACTGATCAGCATTTGATAAACGGCTTTGTTGTAGGGCAGATCGTTATTTTGTTCTTCTTTGAAATCTTGCGGAACTTTGGCTTCTTTCGCTTGCTTCGCGTACTCAGTGGCTAAACGTGAAAACTGATCGGCGCGCCACCAGCTTGAACCCACTTCGTCCGGTACCGAAAACAACGTTTTAGCCGGGTCTAATTTGCTGGGTTTTCCGGTGAAATCGGCTTCAATTTTTTTATAATCAGTTGGTATTTCGCTGATTTTAAGTCCTAATTTTTCTGGGTTGATATAATGAGTCGGGTCGCCCAGCTTGCGGTCTTCCGGCGTCAGGGATTTCCAGTAAATATCCGGAACGTTGCAAAGATGGCCCATCGTGTGCGGGCGGAACTTCACAAATTGTTTTAATTCAGGGTTTTTAACGAGGTGAACAGCTGCCATACAGATAACATTATGGCCGCGGCCGCCCCAGCTGTGAGCTTGGCTCGACATCAATAGAAAAGCGACAACAAGGCCGGTTGAGAAAGTGTGACGCATATAAATCTCCTTATATAGTCACGGATTGTGCCTTGTTCAGAGGTGCGGATCAACTATTTCAGCTCGGCCGGCGGATGTTGCGACTTTGTGAGTAACAACGCCAGCAAAGTAGCGACATACGGAATCATTTGGATGAATTCAGCTGCTATATAAGTTGAGATCGTTGCATTTGATTGCAATTGGATCTGTAAGGCCTCGCAAAAACCGAAGAAAAGACAAACAAGCAAAGACTTAGGCAAATTCCAACCCGCAAAAATCAATGCGGCCAGCGCGATAAAACCACGTCCAGAACTCATCAGCGGTGAATAGTTGGAAGACAGCGCCGTCGAAAGCACTGCTCCACCCAAGCCGGTAATAAAAGCTGAAACCGTCAGCGATTGCCACTGGCGACGTGTGGGGCTGACGCCGACCGATTCAAGAGCCAACTTTTTTTCGCCGGCAAACTTCATCTGAAGGCCCCAGTTCGTTTTTTCAGATAACCAGAATGCGGTTAGCAAGGTGACCGCTAAAACTGCGTACGGAGCCAAACTAAGGCTTTCAGGAATATCCAATGAGGGGGTTGAGCCCGTTGAATTGAAAATCACTTTGCTGATGATTGGAATTAAGCCCATCGCAAAAAGATTAAGTCCCGTACCGATGACGACGGAATTGGCTTTCAGTTTGAGAACTAAAAGGCAGAAAATTTGGCCGACGAGTGCCGAAACGAGGGCCGCCGACAGATAGCCGATCGCGAGTGAGTGCGTGAAGTAAGTGAAGGTGGCGGCCGTAAATGCACCGACCAGTAGATAGGCTTCGAGGGCGATCTGCGCCACGCCCGATTTTTCAGAGAAGTAGCCGCCGGTCACTGCAAAAAGCAGTGGCAGCGATAGGCGCAACGTCGAAAGCAGTAAAAGCATGACGATTGAATCCATCATGATTTATCCCGCTTTCGGTTAAAAATATAATACGAAGCGGCTACCGAAAAAATGATAATGGCTTGCAGAACACGTGAAAAATCCCGGGTCATGTGTTCGGTTTCAAGATCAAGATCTGAAGCCCCTTTGTGCAGGCAGGCCATCAAAAAAGCCGAACCGATAATGCCGATAAAATTTTGCTGCGCTAATAGCGAAACCGCGATGCCCAAAAAGCCGTACTGGGGAGAAAATCCGATTTTATACTGAAAAGTGTTGCCCAAAACTTCGGTTAGACCGATGAAGGCCGAAAAAACACCGGCCAGGCTTAAACTTAGAAACAGAATTTTTTTAGGGCTGATGCCGAGGCGTTCTGCGGCATGTGGATTTTGACCGAAAGCCCGCACTTGTGCGCCAATCAGCGTGCGGTTTTCGATGAAGTAAAGAAGAACGCAGCAAAGCAAAGCAACAAACAGAAACACGCTGACCGGTGAATTTTCAAAATATGTTTTCAGAAAGTCATTTTTAAGAAATTGAAAGCTTTCACCGATCAAAGCGGTCTCGGGGTTTTGTGATGTGGGGCTTTGCAGCTTATTCACTGTGGCCCAAGTGGCTAAGGCGGCCAAAATAAAATTCATCATGATGGCGACGACGACTTCGTGCGCCTGTTTGTAAACTTTGAATAGAGCAATCACGCTGGCGCTCAGCGCACCGATCAGAAGAGTGAGTGCCACAATAACAAAGACTGAAATAGCCACAGAGGCTGCATGTTGAAATGGCGCAATAGCGGTGCCCAGATAGGCCGCTGTTAAGGCTGAAATGATCAGTTGTCCTTCGCTGCCGATATGAAACAGACCGGCTTTCATCGGAAGTGCAAAGGCCAACCCTGAAAAAATCAGGCAGGTCGTGTAAAATAGAGTAAGGCCTAAATCGAATTTAGAATTAAAAAAGCTGGTGGTTAAAATCTTAAAAACCTGCACCGGGCTTTCGCCGAAAAAGAAAGACAGACCGCAAGACAGCACTAGACCGAAAACCAAACCCACCCAAGGTGAAATTAATTTAGCATTCATAGATCACCGACCCAGTAAGGTTTTAGATCAGCCTGGTTGTCAGAGGCCATTAAAAGACCGATACGCTGTTCGTTCAGTTCGTTTTTTCTGAACGGGCCGTAGGCCCGATGTTTATTTAAAACGATAAATCGATCTGATAAAAATAAGACTTCGTCTAAATCGGACGAGATTAAAACTACAGTGTGGCCTTCGCGGCTGTAGCGCATCAGAGCTTTGTGAATGTTCTCTTGAGCACCCAGATCAACACCGCGCGTGGGGTGAGCGGCTAATAAAACCTGGGGCTTGTCATACAGTTCACGCCCCACCATAAATTTTTGTTGGTTACCGCCTGAAAATTCAGACAACGGTTTGTGGGCTTCAGGAGGGCGAACATCCCACTCTTTTAAAATTTGATCAGTTTCGATTTTAAGTTTGGCCTTATTGATCAGACCATTTTGAATAAATATAGATTTATGCTTCAGGAGCATGTGTTCAATCAGGTCGGCGTCACCGAAGACGCTTAGTTTAAGACGGTCTTCGGTGATGTCACCATAGTGCAGGCCTAGCTTTTTGAAATTTTTTAGCAAAAGCTGAATCAGTTCGCTTTGCCCGTTGCCCTCGATACCGGCCACGCCGAGAATTTCACCTTTGTGAATTTTAAGATTCACGCGAGCCAAATTCAGCAGCAGTTCCGCTTCGGCTTCGATGGATTGCGCGGATTCGCGCACAACACGTCGACCAATCATGAGTTCAGCCATTTCTTCGATGCTGACTTCGGCGCCATCGCGAGTTTCAATCAGTTTGCCTTGGCGGAGGACGCTGATACGATCGGCCACTTTTTTAACTTCGCCGAGTTTGTGAGTGATCAGAATAATCGTTTTGCCATGCAGTTTGAGTTGCAGAATGAACTCAAGTAGCTCATCGGATTCTTGCGGTGACAGAACGGCGGTGGGTTCGTCGAGGATGATAATATCCGGGTTGGGCATCAGGGCTTTTAATATTTCAAGCCGTTGCTGTTCGCCGACACTTAATAGGTCTACGCGTTTGTTTAAATTCAATTTCCAGTTAAATTTTTTCAGCTGAATTTCAGCCAATTTTAGAACTTCACCTGAATTTTTAAGAGTCAGGGCACTTTTGTCAGAGTTTGAACTTAAGACAAGATTATCGAGCGCCGTCATTTGCTCGGCTAATACAAAATGCTGATGCACGAAGGCTATTTTATTTTGAAAAGCATCCTGGGCCGAGCGCGGGCGGTATTTTTTTGAATCAAGAAAGATATCGCCCGACGTGATTTCGGCTAAGCCGCCCAGCATTTTAACCAGAGTCGATTTGCCAGCGCCGTTTTCGCCGATGATGGCGTGAATATGTCCTTTTTCAATCAAAAGTGAAACATCACTGCAGGCCACGCAGGTGCCGATCTGTCTTGTGATGTTTCGGAATTCGATTAATGACATATTATTTTGTGACGTAGTAATCCGGCACGGTTACTTTTTTGGCTATGATCTGTTTTTTGATGTCATTCAATTTTGTTTTTTCAGCCGCCGACCAAAGACTTTCATTGTTTTTATCTAAAGCCCAGTCTACGCCTGAATCTTTTAAACCGAAACGAACGACTCCCGATGCAAATTTCTTTTCGTTGGCTTGTTTGATGGTTTCAAAAACGGCAACATCCACGCGTTTCAGCATGCTGGTCAAAACCACGCCCGGTTTCATCCAGTTTTGGTTTGAATCAACACCGATGGCGTAAACTTTCTTTTCAGCTGCGGCATCGAACAGACCTGAACCTGATGCGCCCGCCGCATGAAAAACAACATCGGCTTTTTGGCCGATTTGAGCCAAAGCAATTTCTTTCGCCTTGGCAGGATTGTTCCAGGCTTCGCCGGTTACGCCGATGTAGTTGGTGATCACTTTAGCTTTCGGATTCAAGTACTTAACGCCGGCTTCATAGGCTTTTTGAAAACGACGGATCAACGGGATGTCCATACCGCCGATAAAACCCACAACGCCGGTTTTAGATTTCATCGCGGCGGCGGCGCCGATTAAAAATGAACCTTCGTGTTCTTCAAATAACAGGGCGCGTACATTCGGAGCAGTCACATCACCGTCGACGATGGCAAATTGTGTTTGCGGGTTTAACGCCGCTACTTTTTTAACTGCGTCGGCCTGCGCAAAACCGATTCCGATAATCAGATCGTATTTTTTCTGGGCCATATTGCGGTGTAAAACTTCAAGAGAGTTGTTATCGGTGGCTTCAACGTATTTCAGTTCGATGCCCATTTCTTTTTGGGCGCGCATCGCACCTTCGTAAGCTGAGGAGTTAAAAGATTTATCGTCTTTTCCACCCTTATCGAGAACTAAGCCGACTTTGATAGCGGCCGAAGCCGAATGAGCTATCAGTAGAGAGCTCGCAACTAAAAACAATTTGTGTAACATAAAAACTCCTTTAAATTAATTAAATCTTCGTGCGGATAACCAACGGGGAACATCACGGCCAAAAATCATGTCCACTAAAGACTTTCCCGTGTTGAACGCCAGGCCGATGCCGTGGCCCGTGTAACCACCGGCAAAGTAAACCTGACTGTCTTCAGGCAACGAACCGATCATGGGCTGGCCGTCACGCGAAAACCCCATCACGCCGCCCCAGCGGTGGCTTACTTTTTTATCATTCAATTGCGGCAAATGTGTTTTCACAAAATCGTGAAGCGCATTTTGAATTACGGTTGTGGTGTGGTCTGAGTAGCCGACTTCGGTTTCTTTTTCGAGCTGACGGAAGCCGCCGATCAATAAAGAACCGTTCGGCATTTGACGGAAGTAATCCAGATAAAAATTGGCGTAGCAAGGGCCATCCATAAAGGGTGCCGCAGGTTCCATCATCAAAATTTGTGCACGAGTGGCGTAAATTTTATCAGCGAAGTACGGGTGAAGGCTCGGAGAATAGCCGTTCAGACAGTAAATAATCATAGAGGCTTCGAAGTCGCCGTTGTCGGTGTATAGAATGCGGGTGCCCTCAGTGGTGGCCTCGTAGCGATGCGCTTCGGTCATTTCGAAAAGATCGGCTTTAATATTTTTCAGCATCAGTTCTAAAAGCAAAACTGGATTTGTTTCAGCATCGTCAAGGTACTTGATGCCGCCGATGAAGTTGACGGCACCGGTATTTTTTTGAACTTCGGCTTGGTTGTAAACTTCGACCGGTATTTTAAGATCACCCATGATCTGGGCAACATTTTTAAGTTCGGTGAATTCATTGGGTTGGGCTGCCAGCGAGTAAGCTCCGCGTTTTTGAAATTCGATTTCAGTGCTGTGCCCTTGAATGATGTGTTCTTGTAAAAGTTGAAGATTGGTTTCAGCGAACTTCCAGATTTCGACGGCTTCTTGTAATCCGTGTTTAGAGATTAAACGGTTGAAATGTTCAACCGAACCGCACGTCACAAAGCCGGCGTTGCGACCCGAGGCTCCGAACCCTACGCGGGTTTTTTCGACAATCGCAATTTTTAAAGTCGGATCTTCTTTGTTGAGCCAATAGGCGGTCGACAGACCTGAAATTCCGGCGCCCACGATGACAACGTCATAACTTTTTTTGCCGGCCCGATTGGATCGATCCAGCCAATAAGAAGTGCTCATTTGGGCTCCAAAAATAAAACGGGTTATTCAGCAACATATTTAGCGAAGCGCAGAGTCAAATTCAAGCAAAATGAAAGCTCGCGAAACTGGTCTTGTCGATGCGAATCTTGAATTATACAGTTTGTAAGGCCGGCAATCGGCACTTTTTGATTGGGCGCCTGTTGAGACGCCTTTGAGGTAAAT
>JANPAD010000474.1:0-8675 GCA_031429735.1 Bdellovibrio sp.
GCCGCTTACCGGGCGCAGAAATCATGTTATCGTAAGCTTTATCTTCAGACAGTCGAGAAATTAAATCTTTAAACTCAACCTGACGGTCTTTAATTTCGATGATGGCGTCAGATGAAAGACCTTCAATCGTTACCTCAAAAACCATCATCGGATTTTCACCTGAATTTTCAGAGGCTTTAATATTAACGAAAATCGATGGCAAGGTGACCAGATTGCGAGCAAAACGCGAATTATCATAAAACGCTTCCGTTTCATTATTCGGGTTAAAATCCGTAACGGGGCCACCCATTTTTTCAAAAGAATTAACAAATAAGTTTTGATGCAAAAAACCGATATGATTCAGCCAAACAAACACGATAACCGCAACCGCGCTTAAAAAAGTTCCCCAGAAAATAGCCACCGCTTTAAGATTTGTTTGAAAATCGAGGGTTTGCTTAAAAAAATGAAAAAAGCCATGACTGGCTCGGCTGTCGATACTCAGGGACCCATCGAGAGCTGCCGATTCGCTCGTTGGATCAATATTTATTTTTTTGAGCTGTTCTAGAAATTCAGGATCTTCCGCTGCTAAAAGCGCATCAACATCGGCCAGCACGTCGGACGACAGTTCGTCAGGATTTTGGTCGAGCTTTTGGTCTTGATCTTGATCGGATTTTTCACTCACCGTAAATTTTAATCATAAAATAGGACGTTATGCACTAAAATTGTCTGTATGAAGACTAAAAGTTTTTTCTCTGACAGTTTACTTTTACCTGCGATATGTCTACTCGCTTTTGCCGGATGCGCGACAGATTTTCCAGTTAAGACGGCACATTCTGAAATTACGGATAACTCCGACGATCCGTCGACGCCCACAAGCGAAACACCAGATTCCACGACTGAAACACCTGTCAAAGCCGACGCCCCGAAAACTCCCTCAACCACAAGAAAAGTTGAACTCAACCTTGAGCTGCAGGACATACAAAAACTAGCGTACGAACTCGGTTTAGACCCGAAAAAGCCACTCACCGAAAATGAAAAAGCCATGATAGCTGATCGTCAGCGCCTGCGCGAACTGGAGCGCGGTTTGAATTCAGCAAACGAGCGCTTGCAGTACTCAAAAGTTTTGCCATGGTTGAAAGGCGATCAAGAAAAAATAAATCTTCTTTCGATTCCAACAACCGAGGGGCGCCAAGTTTGGATCAATAAAAATAAAGTGTGGTCGCGCGCCAAATCACTCGTCGAATTTGATGAAGTCGTCGAGTCACAGGATATCGCGCTCGGCATGCCGACCGAGTACGTGAAAAAATCATGGGGCGAGCCCGATCACGTCGAGACAAGCGGTAACCCGATCTATCGCAATGAGCGTTGGCAGTACAATCGCCAAGTGGCGACACCCCAAGGTTACAAATTAGAAAAGAGACTCGTGTATTTTGAAGGCGGCCGAGTGGTCGGCTGGGAAACCGAATAAATCGAACTCGATATTCATTGCGGCTCTAAAAAAAAATTAGTGCGCTTCGTCCCAGTTATATCCGATCGCGTAGTTTACTTTCAACGGCACTTTCAATTTTGCCACACTTTGCATCGTCTCAACGATCCACGATAGTTGCTCTTGAATGACCTCTTCCGGGCCTTCAAAGATCAACTCATCGTGCACCTGCAATAGCAGATCAATTTTAAGGTTGGGAGCTAATTCAATCATGGCCATTTTAACGAGGTCACTGGCCGTCCCTTGAATAGGCGCGTTGATCGCCGCCCGCTCACCGAATTTTTTAATCATGACATTTTTATTATCAAGCTCTGCGATGTAACGGCGGCGACCGAATAGGGTCTCAACAAATTTCTGTTCGTGGGCTTTTTTAATTGTGCTTTCGATGTAGTCGCGAATCCCACCGAATTTAGCAAAGTAGCGCTCAATGATATCTGCGGATTCTTTACGACCGATACCGAGGGCTTCCGCCAATCCATAGGTTCCTTGTCCGTACGCGATACCGAAGTTAACAGCTTTTGCTATACGACGTTGATCTTTGGTAACTTCGTTTAAAGAAATACCAAAGACTTCAGCGGCCGTCGCGGTATGAATGTCGAGATCTTCTTTAAAGGCCTTAATGAGGCCGGCATCATCCGACATATGCGCTAACACCCGTAGCTCAATTTGCGAGTAATCCACTGATAAAAGCTTCTTACCCTTTTCAGCAATGAAGGCTTTGCGTACGCGTTGGCCGCGTTCAGTACGAATCGGGATATTCTGCAAATTCGGATTGGTACTTGAAAGACGGCCCGTGGCTGTTAAGGCCTGATTGAAGTGTGAATGCACCCGATCGGCTTGATCGGCCATCACCGGCAAAGCGTCGACGTAAGTGGATTTCAACTTTGAAAGTTCACGGAACTCAACAATTTCTTTGGCGATCGGATGTCCTAATTTTTCAAGCACGTCGTTATCCGTGGAGTAACCGGTTTTGGTTTTCTTAATGACCTCAAGGCCCATTTTTTCAAACAGCACGACACCCAGTTGTTTCGGTGAGGCGATGTTAAAATCTTCGCCGGCCAATTCATGAATTTTGATTTCTTGCTGTTTAATACTGCCGGCCAATTCTTCAGAAAAAGATTTCAGAAAGCTGAGATCAAGCTTAATTCCTTTACGTTCCATCTCGTAGATAATACCAATCAACGGTTTTTCGAGATTTTCGTAAATCACCTGCAGATCTTTGCTTTCTAGTTCAGGCAATACGACTTTTGAGAGCTGCACACAGGTGCTGTAAAAAAGCTGAATTTTGAGTTTCGCATCTTCGATATCATCTAAATTGAGAGGCTGTTGCAAAAAGTGATTGGATAACTTTTCAATATCTTCCGAATCGGCAGCCCGAAGCACGTAGCACTCCAGCATCAGGTCATGCAGAATGGTAAATGAGCGGTTCGGCTGCACACCCAATTGCGTCCATACTTTTTTCAGATCGAAACCCGACCAAACGGCTTTGCTCCAGTTCAACTTACACGCGGAAACGTCGGTCATGTAAAAATCGTGAAGATCCTGCAACCCCTCACCCGGAAAACCCAGCCCGATGTAAGAAGATTCAGTAAAAATAAAAAACTTTTCTTGTTGATCGATTCTTTTTTGAATTTCTTCGTCGTTCCACTCTTTGACGTTCAAAGGCTGTAGTGGCGGCACTTCCGCGGCAGGGTCCTCAGCGCCACCTTCAACATTAAATCGACGACCGGTGACCGAACTTACGATTTCACGAGCGTCTTCACCCGTTGCACTTGTTGTTGATGGTGCGATAAAAGCCGTCTGACCTTCACCGATGAGGTTTTTTTCGAAAGTTTTAAAGTTGAGGTCTTGCAAAAACGCGCGGAGTTCGTCGACTTTAAATGGTTTAATTTTAAAGTCTTCGATTGTTTGCTTGATCGGTGCATCGCATACGATGGTCACTAGTGTTTTAGACAGTATGGCGTTCTCTTTTGACTTGATCAGTTTATCACGGATTGAAGCGCTGCTGACTTTATCGATGTTCTCGTAAATATTTTCAAGTGTGCCGAAATCTTCAATCAGTTTTTGCGCGCCCTTGGGGCCGATGCCGGCCACACCCGGGATGTTGTCCGACGTGTCTCCGGTAATAGCCAAGTAATCGATAAACTGTGCGGGCGTTACGCCGTGCTTTTCTTTCACCATGGCGGGATTGTAAGTCAGTTCTTTCATGGTGTCGTAGAGAAAGACGTGATCGCTGACGAGCTGGCAAAAGTCTTTATCGCCGCTGACGATGAAAACTTCGTAATCTTCTTTGCGGGCCATGCGAGTGACCGTGCCAATCAGATCGTCGGCTTCAAATGTGTCGAGTTCCATATCGCAAATACCGAACAGCGAACCGACCTTTTTAAGATAAGGCATCTGCACTTGCAGGTCTTCGGGCATTTCACTGCGGTTGGCTTTGTATTCCGTGTAAAGTGTTTTGCGGAAAGAGGGCTCTTTGCGGTCGTAACAAAAAACCACGTGATCAGGTTTTTTGTCTTTGAATAATTTGACGATCATCGAAATAAACCCGTACACGGCATTAACAGGTACGCCCTGGCTAGAAGTCAGCGGGCGAATGGCGTAGAACGCGCGAAAAAACATCGAACTGACATCGACAATATAGATACTTTTTTTCATGCGTTGGTTTTACATGTAAGCGAGCTTTAAGACAACGACGGTTCGACGGCTACCGCAAACTTATCGACTTGGTCAACGTCCTCTAAAAACAGAAATTTTTCACACTGAGTTTCAAGCTTCATTTCGTATGAATTCTGTTCGATCTGAGACTTTAAAATCTGACAATCAATCAAGCCATCACGCACGCGACGAGCGAATTCTTGCCTTGAAAGGCCCAAATAAAGGTGTGCAATTTTTTGAAAGGGGTCATTGTTCATGTTTTACGATTAGAGCTTTTGCTCTATACCTTGTCAATAATGTTTTAACTTCATATTTCGATGCGAAATGCCTAAATATTGCCCAACAGTTATTCAGGAAAGACGAAAACTAAGTCTTTCTCGCCGACCATGTCCAACTTGTCTTTAGCTTGGCGGGCGATATAGCTTTGGTCTTTGGCTTGTTTGATCTGCATATCCAGCGCAAGCGATCTTTGTTCAGCTTGCCCAATCTGCTTAGAGATCGTCGTCTGATCGCGCTTCAATCCCCACACCCGCCAAACGGCACCGTTCATGAAAAGGTAAGCTGCAAAAACACAGTTGCAAACCAGCAGCACCTTAAGCGGTCTATTTAAAAAATTTCTGAAACGTGATCCGTAGTTATGTAGAATTTCCACACCTCCATTTGACATTATATAGACGCGGGTCGCAACCCAGCCTCGACCGAAGGACCGTTTCAAGATGAGAACTTAAGCGGCAAAAAATGAATTCTTTCAAGTTCTTAGGTTGAGACACCGAACAAAGGTATTGAGGAGCTCCAATTATGACACGCGAAAAAAAATACGGCTTCATTGGTTCAACGATTGTTGTTCTTTTCTTAGGAACCAGCGTTTTTCAAAACTGTGCAAAAGTTAATTACGATGAATCGTTGAATGGCACACTCGGCGGACTTGGCGGCCCCAGTGCGCGAAAAATCACAATTGATCCGAGCTTTAATCAGCAAAAAGCAAATCTCAAAGTTTTATTCGTCGTCGATGACTCATTTACAATGAGCCAGTCACAGTCTTACTTAGCCAGTGCCGTGGACTCGTTACTCAGCCCTCTCGGCGGTCACAATGTCGAATTTAAAATTGTGTCGACTTCAGGCGTTCCGAGCAATGAAGTTGATTATGCAATTTCAACAAAATACATGAATGAAGCACGTCTTGAAGTGCCGTCTTCGCAACTAACCGGAATGAACTCTTACTTAATCGAAAAAAGTGTTGTGAATAACACGAACTCAACAACTCGCCGTCATTCAAACTTGAAGCTTTACCGTTATTCAACGCAAGCTCAAATTGACGCGGTTAAGGCTCATATCAAAAGTGCAATTTTAGCTGTTGGCGTGAATGGTTCAGACACGGAAGAGGGCCTTTGCGCGACGGCCCGCCAATTATTTGATTCTTCAGCTAACCGTTTCTTTAAGGCCGGCGATAAAGCCGTCGTCGTTATTTTAACAGATGAAAACGATTCAAGCGCATTTTCAAAGTGTGTGACCCGCTATGTTCAACGTGTTTCTTCGGCTCCGGTTGTTTATTACAACTATGGTCAGCAACGCGCCAAAGTATCGTTAGAATACCAGCTTGATCGTGATGGTGTGACTTCTTGGAATCCGGTTCAGTGGGGCGTGGCCCTGAATGGCCCTCACACAATCACCAACGGTGCAGCGTGTGCATCTGCGGATATGAATTATGCGGTCAATAAAATTACATCTCAAGGTTACGTCGTTAGAAACGTGTCCGGTTGTGTTTATGAAACTATTCCCGCTTCCTATTACGGAGCTGACTTAGGTGATGACGGCAGTGTGCCGGGGAAAGACCTCTGCACTCAGCAAGTGCGTTTCAACAATACGAATTATCCGAGCCTTTATGCGATGATCAATGCGATCGGACTATCAGCTCAACCGAACTCTTGTCAGAAAATAGTTTTACCGGGCAACAGTCTGAGCCCGAGCCTCGAATTCGATTCGGTCATCAAAGCTGATTCTTCAGCAGCACAAGCTCAGAGTCTTAATTACGCGATTAAAAATAAAAGTGTTGAGCTGTTCGGACAAAATGGGTTCACGGTGGCCAGTCTCATTCACCAAGCCGGCGAGCCTTGTAACTTGCAAGCTGGCCAAAGTTTCGGCGGCAGTTACGAAGCCCTATCAGTTCTTCTTGGACCTGCCAACTCAACCACACAATCTTTATGTAACACAGATTTTTCAGGAACATTGTCGCAGGTTTCGAACTACCTTGTGACCGAAGCGGCTTCTTCTTACGTTGTGAACGGATTGCTTGATTCAGAAAGAATTCAATCTGTAACAGTTCTTCGCGGCGGCCAACAGATCAGCCTGACAGCTGGCACTGATTACGAAGTGGCGCGCGCAACTATTACGTTGACGGGCTACAGTCTTCAAGCCGGCGATGTGCTTGAAATTCAAATCGTGCCCCTTTAATAAATGATCGGATGCCGGGAAAAAAAATTCCGGCGCTTGTTTGGTCTCAATGACGACATAAAAGAGCAACGAAAGATGATCAAAATCAATGACCTGTCCGTCCAGTTTGCCGAAAATAAGGTTTTAAAAAAACTAAATCATTCTTTTGCCGAAAACAAAGTCACGGCGCTGATCGGTCCGAGCGGATGCGGTAAAACTACACTGCTGAACACGATCGCAGGCCTAACCCCAAGTTTTCAAGGTTCAATTGAAATTTCCGGGAAACTTTATTCATCCGAAAATTCGAGTGATTGGCCCACTCACCGCTTCGGTTATGTTGTGCAAAATGGCGGGCTGTTTCCGCACCTGACAAATCAGCAGAATATTGTTCTGCGCGATTTGGGAATTAAACCTTTTTCTGAAAGTCGTTTGGCCGAATTGGTCGAGATAACAAAGGTTTCTAACGATTGGCTGAAACGCTTCCCGAAAGAAATTTCGGGCGGTCAACAGCAGCGTGTTGCTTTAGCCCGCGCTCTTTACCACAACCCCGATTGTTTACTGTTGGATGAACCTTTCGCGGCGCTAGATCCGATTTTGCGGCGCGAACTTCAATTGTCGTTGCGCGAATTATTTCAGAAGCTTTCAAAGACAGTTGTTTTCGTCACTCATGATCTGAAAGAGGCCGAGATGATCGGCGATGTCATTGCCGTTATGAATAACGGCGTGATTGAACAGGTCGATTCCGGCTCTCGCCTGCGCACCAATCCGAAAACCGAATTCGTTAAACGCTTTGTGGAGGTCTTTTGAACCTTCGATTTTTTATTTTTTTGTTTTGTTCAATCTCGTCGTTCTTAGCGTCAGCCCAAACAATTAAGATCGCCTCGAAAAAATTTACTGAATCCGTTATTTTAGGTGAAGTCATCAGTGAGTATTTAAAAAGTAAGGGCTTCAGCGTTAAGCATGTGCGCGAACTCGGCGGTACACGTCTTGTGTGGAATGCACTCGAGGCCGGAGAAATTGATATCTACGTCGAGTACTCAGGTACCTTAAAGCAAGAAATCCTGCAAACCACTCAAGGCGATTTTGATACTCTTAAAGCGGCGACGCACCTAAAAGGCATTGAACTGTTGCCTTCTTTGGGATTCAACGACACGTACGCGATCGGAATGAAAAAATCGCGAGCTGAGGAGTTAAAAGTTACAAAAATTTCAGATCTCAAAAATCTGAAACTAACTGCCGGCTTGAGTAACGAGTTTGTACAAAGAAAAGACGGCTGGGGCGGGCTTAAAAAACAGTACGGTCTTGAAAGTATTACGACTCGCGGAATTGATCACGATATTGCCTACAAAGCTTTGAATGAAGGTCAGTCGGATTTGACCGATCTTTATTCTACTGATCCTGAAATTCAAAAATATGATTTGGTTGTTCTTGAAGATGATCAGCAGTTTTTTCCCGTTTATAATGCTCATATTGTTGTGCGCGAAAGTGTTTTGGCGCAGTCGCCGGGTCTTCGTCTGCTGCTCGAACAATTGACCGGTCGAATTTCTGTCGAACGAATGATGACTATGAATGCCGCTGTCAGCCTCGGTAAAAAATCTGAAACTTCGGTTGCACAGGAATTTTTGGGCCTCAATGCCGCTTTAGCTTCCCGCGAAGTGCTTAGGCCGGTCTTGAACTTTACTCTCGAGCATCTTCTCCTGGTTATTCTTTCGATTATCCCGGCCATTTTGGTTGCCATTCCACTGGGGTTCTTGGCATACCGCCGGCCGCGACTCGGATACTGGATTAATGGTGTTGTGTCCGTCATCCAAACCATTCCGGCACTCGCCCTCTTGGTGTTTCTGATTCGTCCTCTGACGTTTCTCGGATTGCCGGGCATCGGAAACACACCCGCCATCATCACCCTATTTTTATACAGTCTTTTACCTATCTTAAAAAATACAACAACCGGCCTTGAGAGCATTCCCTTGAGCTTAAAAAATGTCGCGAAAACAATGGGCTTAAAAGGTTTAAGAAAAATACGACTTTTTGAACTACCGCTTGCAATACCGAATATCCTAACCGGCATTCGTACAGCTTTAATTCTTAATATCGGATTCGCGACTCTCGGCGCACTCGTGGG
>JANPAD010000475.1:0-1844 GCA_031429735.1 Bdellovibrio sp.
ATCAGAGTGCCGACATCCATTCCCTCCGGACGTTCGTGAGCATTTCTGATTGTGACCGCCGCAAACCCTAACAGCGAAGCTTCTTCAGTTATAGTGCCGCTGTCTGAAAGTACGCAGAGCGAATTTTGTTGAAGCTTCAGATAGTCCAGCAACCCGAAAGGCTTTTCAAATTTGACTAACGGATGCTCTTTAAATCCCTCAAGAGCTTCGAGACGTTTTTTGGTGCGTGGATGTGTCGACACTAAAATGAGATGCTTGTAGGTATCGGCCAGCGCAAAAAGTGAGTTCAGTAAGTCTTGCAGGTTCTGGGGGCTGTCGACGTTTTCTTCACGGTGGGCACTGACAATAAAGTACTGTCCTTGCTTCAGTTGCAGACGGTTGAGCACATCGGATTTATCAATTTTAGATTTATAGTGGTTCAGCACTTCATGCATATGCGAACCGGTCTTAATGATGGTTTCAGGGCGTATTCCTTCAGCAATCAGATAGCGGCGCGCATGTTCAGTCAAAACCATATTGATATCACTTAAATGGTCCAGAACTTTTCGGTTCAATTCTTCAGGCACGCGTTGATCGAAACAGCGATTGCCCGCTTCCATATGAAAAACAGGAATTTTACGTCGTTTCGCCGGTATGACGGCAAGACAGGTATTTGTATCACCGTACAGCATCACAGCGTCAGGCTTTTCTTTTTCGAAAACTTCGTCCGCTTTCGCGATAACATCCGCGATGGCTTTAGCCGGAGATTCTGTGCTGACATTCAGAAAGTAATCAGGCTTTCGAATTTCAAGATCATCAAAAAAAACTTGATTCAATTCATAATCAAAATTCTGCCCCGAGTGGACGAGAATATGCTGAACCTGTCTATCGAGCTCCGCAATCACCCGGCTCATCTTAATCAGCTCAGGTCGAGTCCCTACAATCGTCATGACCTTAAGCATTGGCCAATTCCTTTTTGATGTAATCCAGTTTCATCAAAAGCTGAACAACTCCGTCGACCGAAAGACGTTCGGTATTGTGCGAAGTGAAGTCTTCCATGGCCGAGATTCTTTTTTCACCCTCGACGAAATATTTATCATAATTCAGATCACGATTGTCGCTCGGAATTCGGTAATAGTCACCCATATCATCTGCTTTCGCGATTTCTTCGCGCGACACAAGCGATTCATAGAGTTTTTCGCCGTGGCGTGTGCCGATAATTTTGACCGCACTGTCTTTTTTGAAAATCTGTTTTAAAGCCTGGGCTAAATCTTCAACAGTTGATGCAGGGGCCTTCTGAACAAAAATATCGCCCTGTTGAGCATTTTCAAACGCATACAAAACCAGATCAACCGAATCTTCAAGCGACATCAAAAAACGAGTCATTTGCGGATCTGTGACGGTGAGAGTATGGCCTTGCTTCAACTGTTCAACGAATAACGGTATAACCGAACCGCGTGAAGCCATCACATTTCCGTAGCGAGTCGCACAGATAATGGTCGAACCCGAAGTTCGCGATTTAGCGACAACTAGTTTTTCGGCCATCGCTTTTGAGATACCCATTGCGTTGATCGGGTAAACCGCCTTATCGGTGCTCAGCACAATCACTTTTTTAACTTTGTTCTGGATAGCTGCATTCAAAACATTTTCTGTGCCCAGCACGTTCGTACGAACGGCTTCCATCGGGTAAAACTCACAAGAAGGGACTTGCTTAAGTGCCGCCGCATGAAACACATAATCAACGCCGACCATCGCTTGCGAGATACTGTCGTATGTGCGTACATCGCCGATATAAAATTTAACTTTATCATTCTTAAGAGCAATGCGCATGTCTTCTTGCTTTTTTTCATCGCGGCTGAAAATAC
>JANPAD010000476.1:0-1549 GCA_031429735.1 Bdellovibrio sp.
GTTTGCCGATACGGTGGCCACCTCTTCAGAGGCCAATTGCCACGGCTGGATGGGTGTTAAATTTCAACACGCACCTAGCTCTGAAGCTAACGAAGTTAAACTGCATGTTCGCATGCTCGACAAACACCGTCTGCAACAACAAGAAACTCTCAGCAAGCTCGGCGTCAACCTTCTGCATAGTGCTTTTTATAAACGCAAAAGCCCGGCCGATTTTCTTGATGGCCTATTCAACCAAATTAAAACCGATGCCTTGGCCATTGACGCCATTTACTTCAGCGGGCCTGATTTTAAAAAATTCAACGATGTGCTGTTCGGTCTAATGCTGGTTGAAGCCGGCTACAGCCAAGCCTGCTTGATCGATGAAAAAGGCCAAGTGCAAAACCC
Source organism: Bdellovibrio sp. (assembly GCA_031429735.1). GTDB lineage: Bacteria > Bdellovibrionota > Bdellovibrionia > Bdellovibrionales > Bdellovibrionaceae > Pseudobdellovibrio. The sequence continues at coordinate 385 of JANPAD010000476.1, forward strand.
GCAGGATTACTTCTGGGGTAAGTCACTTCTGATTCAACGCGGTTTTTTCAACCCTGTTACGAATACGCATTTAGATATTTTCAAACGCGGCCTTGATCACTTTCAAAAAGAATTCAAAGTTAAAACCGCCGACACTCTCGGGCTTTTTGAATTTACATTAGATAACTCACTTAAAAAAACGCATATCACGGCGGAACAAGCCCAACAGCGCGTACAAATGATCAATGCTTTGCAGATTCCGGTTCTGGTCACGTCATTCTCGCTATTCTACCAGCTCAAAGAGTTTATTCGTGTTTCGACTGCGTTACCTTTGGCCATTGTCATCGGCGCCACTCAGCTCGAAAAACTTTTCACTGAAAGCTACTACGTAAATCTCAAAGGCGGCTTGCTTGAAGGTATGTCAAAATTGTTAGGCCGCTTTTCACGTTTGTACATTTACCCGCACAAAACGCCAGAGCTGTGCCTTCTTTCGAAAAGCTTCTTTCCGGAAGCAAGACTGTCCCATGTTTACCGTCACTTCATCGATAACAAAATGATTCAAGATATCGCGGGTTGCGATGATCTGAAAGAATTTATTCACTCTGAACATGTCAATAAACTGATGAAGAAAAAAGACAAAGCCTGGAAGAAACTGGTTCCTGAGAAAATTCATAAATTTCTGGATTCGAAAACAGTTTAAAGTCCCGTCCTTTTTTATTTTGATTTCAACCAATGAATCAGCGTTTGAACGGCCTGCCCGTTGCCGCCCGCAGAGGCGTAAGGCCCATTCATGCGGTCAGCCCAGGCGTAAATATCCAGATGCGCCCATTTTTTTCCGGCGCAGAATTTTTCTAAGAAAAGTGCTGCCGTAATGGCGCCGCCAAAACCTTCACCCGAATTTTTAAAATCAGCAAATGGTGAAGATAATGATCCGAAATATTTTTGCACGAGTGGCATGCGCCAATTCGACTCACCAACCGCTTGGCCCGCCCATTCAAGTTCGCTCGCGAGTTTATCGTCGTTACAAAATAATCCCGCGACTTCAGCCCCCAGTGCGACTTTGATGGCGCCCGTCAATGTCGCTAAATCAATGAGGTACTCAGGCTCATTTGCACCCGTTTGTTTCGCGGCTACATCCATGGCGTCGGCCAATACCAACCGTCCTTCTGCGTCGGTGTTATCGATT
>JANPAD010000477.1:0-2256 GCA_031429735.1 Bdellovibrio sp.
TGACGCTGGAGGGATCACTCATCTCAACGACGGCTCTTTTGCCCTGAATTTTTATGACTTTAAAAGCTTGCTGGGCTTGAGACGTTAAACTGATGAACAACGCTGAAATTATAACTATTCGAAACACAGGTGGACTCCTTCGCTTGAGACTTCAATTTGCTTTTCAAACAAGTTTAAGGCTACTTCAAGACTTAGGGCTTATGAAGAGTGGTTCGGGTATTCTGGACGTTAGTCTTTAAGCCGCAAAACGCGGTCGGCGAATTCAGTGAAGCCGGCACCGCCATGAGAGGGGCAGATGTAAGTCGGCATATGCTGAAGTCGGTCTGCAAATTCTTTGATGTTCGCGACGCCGACGGATAGCGGAAACCGGCTGAACATGGGTTCGTCGTTAGGGGAGTCGCCGACGAAGGCACAAACTTTTAACGCTTCTTCAGCGGTTACTCCGAATTCGTTATTCAGCATTTGAAAAGTGGTGCTGAGTTTGTCGTACTGTCCGAACCAACCATTGACATGAATCGAACTGACTTTGGCAATTGCTCCATGTTTTGTAAAAATCGAGACAATTTTGCTGATTTGCGACTCATCAAGTCGGGGAACATCTTCACAGAAATCAATCGCTAAATCCATGAGTCGACAGAACTGATCCGACGAAACCGCAGCACCCGGAACTTGCGCCAAAACCTCTTTTTCAATCAGAGAAAGTTTGACTTTGTTTTCGGTGATTACTTTTTCGTCGGCAAAAAACCAACGTTGCATTTTTTTATTTTTTTCGCCCTTATTCGAGGCATAACGGAAATAAAATCCGCCATTTTCGCCGACAACTCCGCTCACAGGCCAGAATCTTGCAATCATCTCGCACCAACCTGCAGGGCGTCCGGTAATCGGAATAACTTTTAGTCCTGCGTCGTGCAGTCTCCAGAGAGCGTTATAGGCGCCTGAGTGTAGCTGACCGTCGCTTGTCAGAGTGTCGTCGATGTCAGTCAAAACAAACTCGATCTTAGAATTGAACTCGCTTAAGTTTTTCATTGTGCTTTCTTTGAAATCAGTGTTTTCATGTAGTGTAGAGGATTTATCAGAGTGAAGAAAGCATCAAATCGTACAAGCGAAAAATCTGGTTCCGGTATCAAGCTGGTGATCGTTGAGTCACCGACAAAAGCCAAGACAATTCGCAAATTTTTAGGCAAAGACTACATCGTTGAATCTTGTATGGGCCACGTCCGCGATCTTCCGCAGTCAGCTAAAGATATTCCTGAAAAAGTTAAAAAAGAAAAATGGGCGCAACTTGGTGTGAATGTTGATAAACATTTCGAGCCATTGTACTGCGTTCCAAAAGATAAAATTAAAATAATTAAAAATTTAAAAGAAAAGCTTCTTGAAGCCGATGAGTTATTCCTCGCGACGGATGAAGACCGTGAAGGGGAGAGCATCAGCTGGCACTTACAAGAAGTTTTGAAGCCGACCGTGCCGACAAGACGCATGGTCTTCCACGAGATCACCAAAGAAGCGATTCAGAAGTCTTTAACTGAAACGCGCGAAATTGATTACAACTTAGTTCGCGCCCAGGAAGCCCGCCGTGTTTTAGACCGGTTGGTGGGTTACACGATTTCTCCGCTGATCTGGAAAAAGATTGCCTTCGGGTTATCTGCCGGTCGCGTGCAGTCTGTGGCGGTCCGCCTTGTTGTGGATCGTGAAAAAGAACGAATCCGTTTTAAAAAGTCGGCGTACTACGGCCTGATTGCCGAGCTTGAAAAAGCAAATATGCCTTTTGAGTCTAAAATTTTAAGTTATCAAGGTAAACGAATTGCGACCGGCAAAGATTTTGATGGTCTGACCGGAACCCTGTTGGCCGGAAAAGACTTGACCGTTCTTGATGAAAATCAGGCTCAGGCTATTGTTAAAGCGGTTGCCAGTCAAAATTGGACTGTCACCGAAGTTGAAGAAAAGCCGGTTAACCGGAAGCCGTATGCTCCGTTTATTACTTCGACTCTGCAACAGGAGTCGAATCGTAAACTTGGTTTAAGTTCTCGCGAAACGATGCAAGTGGCACAAAAGCTCTACGAGCAGGGCTTCATCACGTATATGAGAACAGATTCTACTTTTTTATCAACAGAGGCAATTAAGGCCGCACGCTCAGCTATTCAGGAAAAATACGGCGCTGAGTATTTGCCGGTGAGCCCGCGTACTTACGAAGGAAAAAAAGCTAAAGGAGCACAAGAAGCCCATGAAGCGATTCGCCCGGCCGGTATCGAATTTCAG
>JANPAD010000478.1:0-3335 GCA_031429735.1 Bdellovibrio sp.
ATGGGTTAAAGCCCATCACTCAAATTGGCGACAACAAGCGCTCAACAAAATGAGCGAAGGCGATGCCTCAGCACTTCATTACTCAGCACCGATGACGATGTCCTTCGCAGACGCTGAAAAGATTCGAGAGTTATTGATAGAAGCGATAAACAATGTTGATAAAATCCTTGAGCCTTCGCCATCTGAAAAATTAGTTTGCTTGAATATAGACTGGTTCACAGTTAAGTAAGTTAACTGGCATAAGAGTTGTAATGTACAATATTTGATGAAACTCAATCAGCTTCGCTCCATATTACATGCGTTTTTACGATCTGCGGTGTCAGTAGCTTTGACTGTTATACTTACCCAAATTGTCACTGTACAAAAGATATACGCCGTCGGTGGAAAAGACGGGGGCGGTGGCAATGTATGCCGGTTAGCCCAAGATAAGCTGCGTGTTCTTGATCTTGTCGGCAGACAATCTAGATTTGAAAGGGTTTTCAACTCCACAATCCCAAAGTTACTACTTCGAGGAAAAGTCGCCTTGGATAGAGATTTAGATCAAAAATTCGATATTGAAATTGCTTTTAGTAAGTTTGGCTATATAGACATTCATGACAGAGTGTTTACCGGCCTGAGCCTGAGTCCTGTCGTTGGCGGAGGCGGCGGTGTTAAACCGTTAATCAGAGAACTAGGAAAATATTCTGATGAAATTGCTAGTAAGTTAAATTGGTCTATTGATAATCTGAGATTTTTTGCTGTGCCGGAGTTTCCAGAACAAGGACCAATCGGTGGTGATTTCTCTGAATCTGAACAATGTTCACCAGAAAACACAACTGCAGCCATTCTTTACTACTGGAATATAGGAATCATCATCAACGCTAAAGTCTGGAATGAACTTGATACATTTAACCAAACGGCACTCATTATTCACGAAGCTATTCGGAATATTCAAATTCGTCACGGTGGAAATTTTTCTGAGCTTGAACTTCAACGTTTAACAGCTTTAGTGATGACCGGAGATTTTGTTAACTTCTCGAGACGGTTAGCTACTATCATAAATGCAGAGCCGCCAACAAATCCTTTTCTTAAGCAGCTTTGCGTTTCAACTAATCCTCTATCAAACACGGACCTGCGCCGAACCACATTTGTTTCAAAATTATATACTGCATGTATGCGCCCAACTTCTGAAAACCTTTATCATGTCATCAGAATCGCAAGTCCTGAGTCACATGTACCTTATGGTGTTAGCAGTTTAGAAAGCAAAATGACTCAGTACCAGCGAGACTTTTTGCGACTTGCGGAAAGAGCGTACTTAGCTTCTTTGGGTCGAGATTCTTCAACTGAAGAAAAGTTCGACCCATTTTTCGGTTTTGAATTGATGGGTGTACAACAAATGACTGCTGCCACGCTGGGTCTTGAACCTGACAAAGATTTTTTTAGTTCCGATTTTCGCCGTCGGCATTATAATACAGTACGTGAAAAATTTCACAATGCGTTCGAGGCCGCTTTCAGAGATGCAAAGCAATAAATTTAGCAGGCTGCGAATAAGCCTATGTGCGACGTTAGAGAATTTGAGTAGCGTTTTGCAGTTTACGACTCAGTAACTATTTGAAATTATTCAAGTTGAATAGCGAAAACGTCTCCCGACCACTTCGATGTATGTACTAAATAGGAGAATTTATGAGTAAAAAGTTTTTAGTGTTAATCTGTGCGTTCATAGCACAAAATGTTTTCGCTAGAGTAACAAGCACCAACATTTCATGTTCTTTTGAAAAACCGAATCTAAGCATATCAATCCAGAATTTTAAACCAGGGTATCAAACCGGCAGTTCTCCTATGATGGATGCCACTTTTACGGAAGTTGGTAAAACTTCTATTAGAAAAACGAATTCCGCGATCGCAATGGGAAGAAGTAGCTGGGTTGCAAGTGATCTGCAAGATCAGCGTCCAGCGGCTGTGGTTAATTTTGAAAATAGCAGATTGGTGATTTATTATTGCGCCGGTGATGGAAAAACAGTTGATGCAAAGTTCTTTACTGGTCAGATTGATAAACAGAAGGCATCGAACTTTAATTCTTCACAAGTCTCTTTAGGTTCTTGTACAGGCGATAACTTAACAAGCATTTTAACTACGGATTGCTCGGTCTTTAAGTAGTGATTTGTCGTTGGCAAGTCGGTAACTATCTGGAATTATTGAGTCCAAAGGCAGGGAAAGTCTCCCTACCACTTCGATTATTTTTCCATAATATAGAAAGAAAAAATGCCAAATTTTTCTGAGCTATCATACCAAAAACAAATTCGTTTTTTGAGACTGTTGGCACTTGAAGCCCTCAAACATTATCCATTAACAGTAAAAAAAAATCAAATTTATCAATTATGGAGAAAATGCCACATTCTGCGTAACGGATATTAAAAATAGCAAATATCTTTTAAGAATTTGTCGGAATGACTACCACAAAAAAGAAGCGGTTTTGGAAGAATTATCTTGGCTACGCAATCTGACCAAAACTAAAAAATTTCAACTACCTGTTCCGCTGGTATCAAATGCAAAAAAATTATTAGAAATTGTTTCTACTGTCGAAATTCCAGACGGACGAAAAGTTGCCTTATTTCGATGGACTGAAGGCCGATTTTTTGTAAAGACGATTTCTGAAAAACATATGCTTATGCTCGGCATGCATATTGCAAATTTACATGTCGAAAGTAAAAAGGAAAAAGTGAAGCATCGCCGATATTGGGATGCAGAAGGTCTTCTTGGGAAAGAGGCTAAGTTTGGAGATATAGACAATTTGCAAGGAGCCTCAAGAGATCAACAATTCATTGTTACCAAAGCAAGAAAAAAATTATTCAAAAAATTTAAACGTTATGAATTAAGGTTTCCCAACAAAATGGGACTCATTCATGCTGAACTGCATACAGGGAATTTTTTATTCAACACAGATGGAATTGCATTAATTGATTTTGACGATTGTGGGTTTGGTTTTTTTGGATATGACGTTGCAATTCCTATTATGTCGTTAGACCGGTTTGAAAAGATGAGCCGAAAAAGAAAAAAGATTTTAAAAGAGGCGTTTTTCTCTGAATACCGCAAGGTTCTTCCTTGGGATGCGAGCGATGATAAGATTTTAGAAGATTTTATAACTGCTCGCCGTTTGCTTATGTTAGGTTGGTTAAACTCACGTTCAGATAACCCACGATTAAAAAAACATTTTAAAAATGCGTTAAAACACACAATTAAGCATGTGAATGTACAATTAGGGATAACATAGTCATTTGTTGTTTACTTAGAACTAAGTATCTGGAATTATTGAAATTAAAGAAGTGGAAAGCCTCACAACAAATTCGATTCAAAAA
>JANPAD010000479.1:0-5989 GCA_031429735.1 Bdellovibrio sp.
GGTTCATCAAGAAAGTTCTTTGTATAAAATTGCGCTCTACAAATCAGCGTGGTCACTTTACGGCATGAAGCGTACCTATGAAGCTATTGATAACCTTGATAAAATTATCAAACAAGGTCGGGGTCAAGTTAAGGAAGATCAAGTACAACGTAAAATCTTAAGCAATCTCAAGCTAGAAACCGAATCTGCAAAAGACGTTGTTATCTTTCTAGCCGATACTGATGATGCACAAAAAGCGATCCAGTACCTTAAATCGATCGAGGCCAGCACTCACACGAAAGACTCGATTGTTCGGTTAGCCTATTTGTTTCAGGCTAAAGGAAGTAACGAGAATGCGCGCATTTGCTTTAAACATGAAATTGCGGCGCGCCCTACCGCGCCGGAAAGCTTTGAGTACCAATATCAAATATTAAACAGTTATATTTCACTTAAAGACGTCGTTAATTATAAGTCTGAGCTGGAAAACTTTGTTGTAGGTTACAATCAAAAGTCAGCTTGGTACCAAACGCAAAATGACCGTGAGTTATTGCAGTCCAGCGATGAAAAGCGTGAACAAGTGCTACGTGGGGTGATTTTAAAAGAACATCAATTGGCGCAAAATACCCGGTCAGAACGTGCCCAAAACGCAGCCCTATCCGGATATGTGCTTTACCTAAAAGAATTTCCGAACTCGTCAACGGTCGGCGATATGCACTTCTTTTACGGTGAAATTTTGTATGACGTCAAAAACTACACTCAGGCGACTGACGAATATGAAATCGTCGTTCAAAACTTTAAAAATAGCGGCTACTACGAAAAAGCGGTTCAGAATTTAATTATCAGCGCTGAAAAGACTTTACCGTCGGATGCCGACCTACAAAAGAATGTCGAGAATTCAGTAGAGCCGCAACCTTTGAGCGCTGAAATTTTACGTTATATCGACATTGCAAACCGATTCTTGGCCGGTAACCCACGCAGCGATCGTGCCGCCGCAATTAAATTTAAAGTCGGGCGGCTTTATTATTTAACGAACAATTTCGACAAAGCTGAAAAAGAATTCAAAGAAATCGTTAAAGAACATCCAAAGACCTCGTTTTCCGATTATTCAGCTAATTTATTGCTCGATATCTATAGTTTGAAAAAAGATTATGTAGGGCTCGAAAAAATGGGCAGCGAGCTATTGACTGACAAATCAATTGTCGACACCCAGCTGGGAAAAGACATCAAAAATGTCGTCGAAAAAGCGACTTTTTTGAAAGCACAGTCGCTCGAGGCCAAAGGACAAACTTTAGAATCGGCGCAGCAGTTTAAAGAGTTTTACGTACAAAACCCGCAGTCGACTTTGGCGCCAAAGGCTTTGTTAAACGCGGCGATTAATTTTGAAAAGTCTTCTGACCGGCAGTCGGCGATTGAATGTCACGAAAGCCTGTTGGCCGGTGATAGCCTTGCAGCGGTTGATGTTAAAGCGCAATCGAAGGTCATATTGGCAAAACTCTATTTGGATTCACTGCAGTTCGCTCAAGCCGGAAAGCTTTACACTGAGCTTTACCAAGTTGAAACTGCTGATCTTGCAAAGAAGCAGAGCTATCTTTACAATGCCGCCCTGATGAATGAAATTGAAGGTCGGTTTGAAGACTCCGCTAGTCGCTATGTCCAATACAGTGAAGGCGTCGAGAATAAATCTGAAAAAGCCGATTTAAATTTTAAATTGGCTGAAATCTATAAACGAATCGGGCAAAAAAAATCAGCCATCAGTTATTATAGAAAGTATATTTCGACCGCAAATGATAAAAAGAAAATCGTGCAAAGCCTTTACAGCGCCTACGAATTGTCAGGCGACGAAAGTGCGGTCGCCTTGAAAGAGGTTAAAAGTCAGATTCAGAAAGTTTTTGATAAAGCGAGCGCGACTGAAAAGCCGGCTATGGCGACCTATTTGGCGCGGCTGCAGTTGATCGAAGCTCATGCGATGCTAGCAAAATTACAAGCCATGAAGATTTCAGATAAGTCGAGTGAGCAAAAAGCCAGCGTTGATCGAAAACTTGAGGCCGTGAACAATCTCAATACGAAACTTAGCCAGATTATTCGATACGATTCGCCCGACGAAATTATTGAGTCTTTGTTTATTTTGGGATCAGCTAATGATGATATGGCTGACTCTCTACGAACCGTTCCGGTTCCTGACGGTTTAGATGAAGAAACGACTAAGCAGTACAAAGCTGAATTGAATAAAATTATTGAGCCTTTTCTTCAAAAAGCTGATGACAGTTACAAGCTGGCCGTCGAAAGAGGAAAGAAGCTCGGCGTTTTGAACTTAAATTACCATTCATCTTATGTGAAACTCAGCCAGCGGTATCCGGAACAATATTATTTCGCTAGGGAATCACAAGTCAAAAAACTTTCATTTGTTTTATCGGGGAAAAAGTAATGAAACTATTTATTTCTGTCTTACTTTTTTTAGTTATCACCGGCTGCGCGAGCAAGCCACCGCAAACAGATGCTGCCGTTGGCGCGTCGATATCTGACAGCGATTACAGCTTTGATCTGAAGTTGCAAGCTCCGACCAAGTTTGGAGTCGACTTTCAGAATGGCTTTGGTAACCCGGAAGGCGAAGAGCTTCGTCAGCTTTCAGCGCGCTTGCTTGTTGAAAATCCTAATAACGTTGAGGCGCTCAACACGCTTTCAGTTTATTACTTTAAAAAGGGAATCTACGACACGTCAGTTATGCTTTTAAACAAAGCCTTGGCCGCCGAGCCGGCATCAGGGATGACCTTAAATAATTTGGCAGTTGTCTACTTTAAGAAGGGTCTCATGCGGGACAGTCTGTTAGCGTTGGCGAAGGCCAATGAAGTTCAGCCGAACAACCGAGAAGCCATTTTAAATTTAGCGGTGCTTGAAGAGCAGAATCGTAATTACGACAAAGTCATCAGTCTGTATGAACAATCAAATAAAAATATATTTGCCGGCGAAGTTGAGCTGAATGCATTTGCGGTCTCGTATGTGGCGCGTAACCAATATGCAAAGGCTGAAGCTATTTACAAATCAGTAATTGATAAGAATCCTAAAAATGCAAAAACTTTGCTTAACTTGGCCTATCTGAAAATTGAAAAACTGCAAGATTTCGCAAAGGGTCGACAACTTCTTGAAAGACTAAAACAGGTTGATGCAAATTATGAAGCCAACGATTTAGTAAAGCAGTTGGATAGTAAAATCAAGCCGCAGGTTAAAAATTAGGGATGAATTTATAAAATTAATTTAGTCATCTTTGACGTATTGCTAGTACGGTAAGACGTAGATCAAGTTAAGTGAAATTGTATGATTCACGATTGTATAAAGTTCGGAGTCTAAATCGGACTGCGAGTAGAGCAATTTAACTTTAGCTTTATCATTTCCCCTAAAATTCTGTTGGTAAATAAAGCCGAAGTTAAATGCCAAATTGCTTTTGCCGCCGGGTGTAGCGGTTGGAATGTAGTCTAAGCCGAAGTGAGACCCCAAAATAAGATCTTTTGAGTTGTAGAGCTGATTCTCGATTTCAATTGCAGTTGAAATTGAAGCAATCGAATCTAAATAGAGTATTCCGGCACCGTCGGTTAAAAGATAGTAATGGGGCCAGTAGCGTAATGAAGTTTCAAGAAAATTGTCTTCTGCAAATAGGTACTGCAACCCGACTGCGCCAGTCGGTTGAGTTTTGCTTGATTCCCGAATCGAGGGCGAAACACTTGCAACATCCGATATCGAAAACTGGCTAACGGCTCCACGGACAAATACATTCAGCCTATCTGTCGAGATGGCGCGCAGGTACTGCGCGCCAAACTCCGTGTCGGTGCGAGTGGTTAGATTAAATTTGGTAAATAGCGTGCGATGTTGTACGTCCAAACTATTAAATTTGAATTCAGTAAAAATGCTAAATTCGTTGTTATGCCGAGCAAAAAATTTACTCGGACCGGCATCAAATTTTTCAATTTCAATAGAGGGGTCGTTATCGGCTTCTGCGTACGAGAAGGCCAAGTTTAAAGTTAGAGTTAGGCCGCAGAATAAAAATAAGCGTATGTTCATCACGAATCCATAAATCATAAACTTAAGAGTCCGTCTATCCGAAATCAGTTTGTAACTCGGGCTTGAAAACGATGAGTCAATTGAAGCCGTTATGTGGATACGTTGGTCGTTCATTGGTTATTCGTACCAGTATTTGAACGTTCGAAAATCTCATATCGAACCCAGTCTTCATTGAAGGTGCATTGCTTTTGCAACATGAGCGTCAGCACCGCTACAAACAAATCGACATAAGGATTTGAAAAAATGGAAAAGATGATATTGGCCGGACTTATGTTGATCACGGGCACTTCGTTTGCGGCTACGTCCGCAGATCTCGTCATCACAGGATTTATTACAGCAGTCAGTGATCTCGTTATTGTAGCAAACGCGAATGCGACGACCTTAAATATCATCGGCGGCGAGACTAGTAAATTGGTCGCGTTAGTTACTGAAACTTCAAATAATTTGACGGGTTACCAAATTTTAATGCGCTCTGCCAACTCTTCTAAATTAGTCAATTCTTTGAATCCATCGAAATCAGCAGACTACAAAATATCCTATGATGGCGGTGCTGAACTCAGCCTGAGCAGGGCAGATGTCTCCGTTAAAAATGTAAGCACATTACCGAGTTTAACAACTGTTTCATCCGGAGTAAATGTGAGTGTAATTCCGTACGCCACAGCCCCGGCCGGTACGTACAGCGACACAATTACAATTTCCATAATCGCGAACAACTAATCAGCTAACAGAGGCATGTCAGCAGCACGGGATACAACGATGAAGAAAAGTATATTATTCTACATTTCATTTTACGCCATTCTTTTGATTTCTCTTCAAGCGGAAGCGTTTCGTTTAGCTCCGATGACAGTTAATTTTGTCACGGACGGCGAAGGCTCAACTCAATTATTTAGAGTCGAAAATGCCGCAAATGATCGTATCGCCGTTAAAATACAGGCCTTTATACGTCAAATCGACGAAGAGGGTAAAGAACAACTGATCCCTACGACCGACTTTAGAATTTTTCCTGAGCAATTATCCTTAGCGGCCAGCGATTCACGCGCTATACGTATCATTTATATCGGAAAAAAAGAATTGGACTACGAGCTGGCTTACCGAATTGTAGCCACACAGTTGCCCGTTTCTTTCAAAGAAAACACTCCAAAGGCCGGCCTCAATTTTTTATTTCAATTTGTGGCCTCAGCCTACGTAACTAATCATAAGTTTTTTCCGAAAATTGAAATGGAGTCCTTCACGCATACAGATCAAGACACATTTAAGCTTAAAATTATCAACAAGGGTCAAAAGCATATCTTACTGAAGAATGTGATCGTCGAACTGACTGATTTAAGCGGCAAGTCTCTAAAAATTAACTCAGATAGCGTTTCAACATGGGCTAGCGAAAATATCTTGCCCGGATCACGACGCATTTTAACGGTCAAATCGCAAAGTCAGTTTGATGTGAATAAAAGTAAGACAAGAATTGAAATTCGCGATGTGCCGTAAAGTCTATGCTTAAAATTCGAAACGGTTTTTTAGTTATATTGTCACTGATTTTGACCTCGTCGGCCCGGGCTGACTGGATCCCACTGACCGTGACGGTGGATCGTATAGCCATTGCCGATATCGATTTTTACCTAGATGCCGACTCTCAGCCGACAAGCCTCAGAGGGGCGCAATTGATTGAAAGACTTCGTCCTTATATTTTAGTTGATAAAATCAGCCGGTTACAAAGTTTGATTGATCCGAACGGCTCTTTACTTTTGACCGATCTTTCGCGGGTAGGTATTGAAGCGGTCTATGAAGAAAAGGATCTAAAAATAGTCTTCGTTATTCCGCTTGAAATGCGTGTGGTTAAAGACTTTCCGGTCGTTTTGGCTGCTAACAAAACAGGGCAGGCGCTTTATAATGAAAACTACTCAGGGTACCTCAATCTGCGCGGGCTGATTGGGCACGGTAACCGGTCGTCCTCTGCGGGTTA
>JANPAD010000480.1:0-1742 GCA_031429735.1 Bdellovibrio sp.
TGTTGTTGACCGCCTGAAAGTTGATGCGGCTTAAAGTTTTTGCGGTGTGAAAGTTTGACTTGTTCAAGAACCTCATTGCAGATGCGGTCTGCTTCGGAGGCGGTTTTTCTCTGAACCTTGACTAAAGCAAGTTTAATGTTATCGGAAAGTGTCAGGTGAGAAAAAAGATTCGAAGACTGAAAAACAAAACCGATGCGTTCAGGTTTATTTTCAGATTCGGTCGAATAGGTCTCTAAACCGGCCAGGCACCGAAGTAGAGTGCTTTTGCCCGAGCCCGACTTGCCGAGCAAGGTTAAGATACTGCTTTGGGGAAGTTGAAGGTTGATGTTGTGAAGATTGAAGTCGGGGGTGATCTGTCGTGACAGACTTTTTATTTTGATCAAACCGCCACCCCTTTTGTTAAATTTCTATAACAAAATGATAAGCCTAAAGATCTTTAAAAATCAAAGATGTTTTAGTTGATTTGCGTCACTCCGTTAAGAAGCATAACTTTACTGAAGCTTTCCACAATTCCGTCAGCTTGGTTTTTCATAAACTTCATAATTTCTTTTTGTACGGAACCGCTTTTGTAGGTGGCGGCGCGGATGAGCCCTACGTTCAAACTGGCCGTGGCGCCTTGCGCAGTTCTTTGAATGCATATGCCGGTGTTCATATTGGTGTAGTGTTTGGCGAGCGCTTCACTTGAACGACGTAAGTCGCCGACGAGGATATAATTAAGTGTGCAGGCCCCGGGGCCCTTTTGCAGCGTGAATTCCGCGTCGAAATCAATTGTCTGGCAAACAATAAAGACGCATTTTTTGACCGACATTTTCAAGACCGGCTGCAAAATCGTACCCGAAACGACTTTTGGTGCTGTGAGCTTGGCTCCATCCAGTTTGACATTAAAGTTATCTACAAAGGCCTTAATATTGTTTTCAGTTCTGCTGAGGACCGCATCGAATTGCGTCGTCTGCATCGTCATATTTTTCTGTAGAAGTGCATCTTGGGCCCAGATTTGTTGAAGTAAGGTAGAAAATAGAACAATGGTAAAAATAATCAATTTTTTCATATGGCGATTTTTGTTAGCGACCCCTCTAACTAAGATGAGGTAGCAAGCTTGGTGCCACAAGAAACGGTGTCAAAAAGTAGGATTTTACCTCGAGTGCTTATGAAACGTGCATATTGGCCGCTGAGAGTTAAAAAATGATCAAAAAACGTGTCGTTTGACGAATTCTTCACATCAACTTAAGACTTGTTCGATGTTTTTAGGGTATGACTACCTTAAGTAAAAAAAATCAATCTGATCTCGAAAGGATCTTCAACATGCGTTTATTACAGTATGCACTTGTACTTGCACTTTTTTTCGTTCACGTAACCTCAGCTAAGGCAGACCCACTCGCGCTGGGAGTTATCATTGGTTCGCAATCAGGTTTTTCGTTCAAATACAATATGTCTGAACAAACGGCCATCGACGGAGCCATTTCGTATTCATCGGACAGCTCGTACGGTAACTCTGTGCACGTCGATTATCTGTTTGACCGTGCTCGCGTTTTTTCGGCCGGAAAAGTTTCACCGCTTAATTTTTATTACGGTGTCGGTTTGCGCTTTACAGATATTCGTCGCGGCGATTATGAAAACAAAGATATCATCGCCATCCGCGCTCCATTCGGTCTTCAGTATTCAATCGGTAATCCGGATCTAGATTTCTTCGGTGAGATCGCTCCGGCACTGGAAGTGACGCCAAGATCAGATGTTGTTTTCGA
>JANPAD010000481.1:0-13476 GCA_031429735.1 Bdellovibrio sp.
CGTTGTTTTTTCGAAGGCGGCAGAAGGAGCGCGCGCAACAACCGGCTCTTGCGAATCAGAATCACGTAGTGAAACAGCCGACTGATCCCTTCCGATAGGCGCATGCGAACAAGCCGCCGAAAGTAAAAAGATCATCACCGCAGCACATGGGCCGTAAAACTTTATATAAGTTGGACTCAAAGCACCCTCCGATTAACAAATTTCACTTTCTTTTATCGGTATGTTACGAGGTGTTTGTAATCTCTTAGTGTCTTAAGATGAGACGCCGATAGTTAATAACTCTAAATCTTGCGGCTTTTAGCCCGATTTGATAAATTGGGCCCATGAATATGCAGCCAAAACTCAAAGGTGAACATTTAGAACTCCGTCCACTGACGGACGAAGACTTCCCTGCTCTTTACAAAGCCGCATCCGACCCGCTGATATGGGAGCTGCACCCGCAGCCCGATCGGTATAAACCAGATGTTTTTAAATCATTTTTCGATGAAGCCCTTAAATCGAAAGGTTCGTTTGCAATTATCGATGCAAAGATTTCTGAAATTATCGGCACTTCGCGCTTTTACGATTACTTGGCTGAAGATTCTTCGGTGATCATCGGCTACACCTTTCTGACGCGAAAATACTGGGGTGGAGCTTGTAACTACGACCTTAAAAAACTGATGGTCAACTACGCGTTGAAGCACGTCAAAACGACTTACTTTCAAGTTGGTTTAAAAAATCTGCGCTCACAAAAGGCTATGGAAAAAATTGGCGGCATCAATACAGGTATTCAGGAAATACCCGTCTCATACGCGCCGCCCAAAAAATCATACGTCTATAAAATAGAAAAACCGCTTTAATTAAAGCAGCTTCACTTGCAGTCTAGGATTCCAAGTCTTGGCGATGTCCGGCCATAATCTGATCCATATACGTAATGTCGCCATCAAGACGCGTCCGTGTACTTTCCACGTTCCAATTCGGTCTAAACTGTAAATAATCCTGTATCTCACGCAGCTTGCTGTTGATATTTTGATCCTGAAGGAACTCCAGCTGTTCTCGCAACTCGATGAAATAGTTGTTTCCGAGCCTCATGAAGTCACCGTAATCCGCTTCAACAATCGCATGGATCTTGTTTGAAAATACGATTAAATCTTTATTCATAAGAACCTCCTGGTCAGATTCTACTCTTAAACCGGAGGTTTCTTAATGGGCTGTGCGGCAGAGCCCCAATAGGTTTGTTTAGTCTAGCTTAGTGACGCTTAGACTTCTTCTGTTCGATGTATTCATCGTAGGTGATATAACGATCATCTGACACCGTTCCATCAAGTTCAATAATACGGTTCGCGACAGTTTGAATGAACTCATGATCGTGACACGTGAAAATGACAGTACCGCTAAAGCGCTTAATGCCGTCATTGACGGCCGTGATACTTTCTAAGTCCAAGTGATTCGTCGGACCGTCAAGCAACAGCACGTTGGCCCCTGAAAGCATCATTTTAGAAAGCATGCAGCGCACTTTTTCGCCGCCTGAAAGTACATTCGACATTTTCAGCGCTTCTTCGCCGCCAAAAAGCATTTTACCTAAAAACCCGCGAATAAAGGTTTCTTCTTTCAAAGTCGAATACTGACGAAGCCAGTTCACCAAGGACAAAGGCTCGCCTGCAAAGTATTCTGAATTATCTGTCGGCAAGTAACTGCGCGTGGTTGTAATACCCCACGTAATAGTGCCCGAGTCCGGTTTTATTTTTTCAGCTAAAATATCCAGTAGCACTGTCTTAGCCAAGTCGTTACGACCCAGCAAAATGACCTTGTCGCCTTTTTTAAGGCTGAAGCTGACGTTTTTCAAAATCTGTTCGCCATTGATCGAATGCGAAATATTATCGACAGTCAGAATATCTTGCCCGGCTTCGCGTGTTGATTCAAAACCGATGAAGGGCTTACGGCGTGTCGAAGTGGGCATTTCATTGAAAGTTAATTTTTCAAGTTGCTTCTGGCGTGATGACGCCTGTTTAGACTTTGAAGCATTCGCGCTAAATCGTTGAATAAAACTTTTTAAGTCTTCAGCCTTGTCTGCACTTTTTTTGTTTTGATCGGCCAATAGACGCTGGCTGAGTTCGCTGGCCTGTTGCCAGAAATCGTAATTGCCGGTGTAAGTTGTGACTTTAGAAAAATCGATATCCGCAATATGGGTGCAGACTTTATTCAAAAAATAACGGTCATGCGAAACCACAATAACAGTGTTGTTAAAATTCAAAATAAAATCTTCAAGCCACTGAATGGCGTAAATATCCAAGTGATTCGTGGGCTCATCCAGTAACAAAATATCAGGCTGACCGAACAGGGCTTGCACCAATAGAACCTTTACCTTTTCGCCGGGAGCCAGCTCTTTCATGTCTTTCGACTGCATTGCTTCTTCTATACCTAGAGCCGCCAGCATTGTTGCGGCTTCAGCTTCAGCTTCGTAACCGTTCATTTCGGCAAACTGCATTTCAAGTACTGAAGCGCGCTCGCCGTCCGCATCTGAAAAATCGGGCTTGTTGTAAAGAGCGTCTTTCTCGTTCATCACTTTATAAAGTTTTTCGTTACCCATCAGCACAGTTTTTAAAACCTGCACTTCATCGTAAGCATAATGATCCTGCTTCAAAACTGAAAGACGTTGATCGGCGCCAATAATGACATCACCTGTGTTCGGCTGAATTTCTTTAGCGAGAATTTTTAAAAAAGTAGATTTACCGGCCCCATTTGCACCGATCAGGCCATAACAGTTACCCGGCGTAAATTTTACATTTACGTCGTCAAAAAGCTTACGGCCACCGAATCTTAAACTGACATTGCTTGTGCTAATCATAAGCCCTCTTTTTTAGTGTATTTGCCCTATGGACGCAAATGGATTCGATTCGGCCCCGGCGCTTATGTATTTATTAGCCGTATATGAAAGCAAGACCCCGCTAATTTGAAATGGACACCCCCATCGTTTTTCACTTACTATTTAAACATGATTCACTTCACAATTGTCCGCTGCCCTGAATGCCGGTTTCCTCTCGATTTTAACCTGTTTCACATCTCGTCACGCCTCGGCCCAGAAGATGCCATTTGCTTCAAATGCAAGACTCCACATCAAACCGGACGTGCCGAGTGGCCCTTCGAAAACAAAAAAAGCTTAGCCCACTTCTTTGTATTCAGTATCGTCTGCATCGTTTTAGGCAGCTTCATCGTTGGCAATTTGCTTTTTGCTACCTATGAAACCTGGAATGGAAACCCGAAGCCGGCGAACATACCTTTCGAAAACCCATTTTTCATGAGTCTTGTCTATGCTTGTGGCGCCAGTTTATTGATTTTACAGATTGTGCGCACGGTTCTGTCGTACAAACGACGACAAGCGGGTTTAGGGCCGACTCAGTACAACCTGCTAAGTCCCAATCTTATTTTCGGAGTGCAAATGAAAGTGATTATTTTATTTTTACTCGTCTATTTTGCCGCTTTACTCAAATTTAAAATGTCAGTCTAAACCCAGTCCGTGGCAGATAAAAGCCTGAGCCCTTTGCCCAGCCTGGCTTTTTCACAGTCAGGGCTTACCAAACCGTTCTCAAAGCTAGCGCTGAAATTACGGCAAGCCCCAGGCCGGTTCACATAAATTCCGCAGGTCGTGGCCACGCCAATTTCTCCCACAAGTGCGGTACAACTGGGCTGTATTTGGTCCGTACCGTTCATGGCATTCAGATGATTCGAAATACTTTTTGTTGAGGCAATCGGAACGCCATAACTGTCAGGTAAGGTCTCTGACCAGTGAAATGAAACTCGAAAATAGGCGCAACACGCGCCGCAAGTACGGCATGGATGACTCTTCATAGATCAACCTAACCGCTCTATGTCACAGCACCTAGATAATAAATTCTTTCGATATGAATAAAACCTCAGCGGTAACGTGGCTGATTACGAATCTAAAAAGTCGCGTTAAAATTAAAACTCTTCACTTAGATTGAATTTCATACGTTCACCGTCCCAGTTGAATTCAATCTCGCAAGACCGCAGCGCAATGGCATTATCTTGAAAATTCTGCCGAGCACCATAAAGAGCATCACCCGCAATAGGTGCCTGAAGATATGATAACTGTGCCCGAATCTGATGGGTTCGCCCGGTTAAAAGATTAAGCTTCATCCAACTCAGTTCAGGCGAAATTTCTTTTTGTGCGAGCACTTCGAGTTCGCACTTCGACCAGCCCTCAGCCGCCTGATCAGATAATTTTTTGGGAATTCCTGGGGCCGGATCCATGTAATGAACCAAGTGAGACGGTATTTTTTGAGTCGTCTCAATCAAGGCCACATATTTCTTTCGAATGGTGCGCTGTTGCAACTGAATATTAAAACTTTTCACAAATGAAGACTTCTTGCCGTACACAATCAAACCTGAAGTCAAAGTATCAAGACGATGGGTCACAAACAGTGGAAACTTTCGTACAAGGCTCAGTTGGGTTAGCGAGTTTTCAGTGATGTTATCCACAGAAGGATGGCTCGGTAGACCTGAAGGCTTATTCAGAACTAAGAAAAAATCATTTTCAAAGACCACTCGAGAATTCCAGTCAAAACTGCAATTATATCGGCGCGGCTTCGTGTGCACTCGAAACAAATTGTTTTCGGATACGAATTTATCTTTGGTTTGGCGTTCATTATTAACGTAGATGGCGCCCAAATTCAGAAGCGCCTTAAAATCTTCAGACTTTAAAGCCAAGGCTTCGTGAAGAATTTCGCTTAACACATTCGCTTCTGAATTATTAAAATGTCGGACGCCGTCATCTGAACCGACCATTTTTAGTCGGTCACCTTAATCGTCAGACCTTTGTAAAAAACCACTTGGCCCGCACGTATCTTTTTACCGCGACGGGTTTCAACTACGCCGTCAACTTTAACAAGACCCTCGGTAATAATGGCTTTGGCCTCACCGCCGGTATCACAAATTCCGCTGAACTTAAGCAGTGACTGCAACAGAATGAACTCTTCGCCGTCTAATTTAACTTCTTTGTTGCTCGCCATGTTTTTCCTCGCAGAATCATTATTTACTGCTTAACTCTCATTAAGTCTTGGTCTTTAGAATAGTTGCACGCAAATTGTGCAACTATTCTAAAGCACGTGCAATAGCTTTTCTGTATCACGTCAACGAATGTATCTATGAACCTCATTTTAATTAGACCTTGTCGAACTTTTCAATTTAGAATTTAACAAATTCGCAAACATTAAGGAGTCTCTTCATGTCTAATGAACCAAAATGCCCGTTTAATCACGGCCAAAAAATGAGCTCGCAACCCCCTGCAAAAAGCATTTCAAATCGTGATTGGTGGCCAAATCAATTAAGTGTGCAAATGCTTCATCAACACTCTCCGAAATCAAATCCACTCGGTGAAAAATTCAACTACTCAAAAGAATTTAAAAAACTCGATTACGCCGCTTTAAAAAGAGATCTTAAAAAATTAATGACGACCTCACAAGATTGGTGGCCTGCTGACTGGGGTCACTACGGCGGACTATTTATTCGTATGACTTGGCACGCGGCCGGTACTTACAGAACTTTTGATGGTCGCGGCGGCGGCAATACGGGCAACCAACGATTTGCTCCGCTGAACAGTTGGCCTGACAACGGCAATCTTGATAAAGCTCGTCGTTTACTTTGGCCGATTAAGAAAAAATACGGCAATAGAATTTCTTGGGCGGACTTGTTTATTCTAACCGGCAATGTCGCTTTAGAATCAATGGGTTTTAAAACCTTCGGCTTCGGTGGCGGTCGCGAAGACATTTGGCAAGCTGAAGAAGATATCAACTGGGGTTCTGAAGCTGAATGGTTAGGCGACAAACGTTACAGTGGCGATCGCGTGCTTGAAAATCCTTACGCTGCCGTTCAAATGGGTTTGATCTATGTGAACCCTGAGGGACCAAATGGTAACCCTGACCCGGTGGCTTCAGGGCGCGATGTTCGCGAAACGTTCGCACGTATGGCGATGGACGATGAAGAAACAGTCGCACTGGTTGCGGGCGGACACACTTTCGGTAAAGCCCACGGGGCCGGCGATCCGAAATTAGTCGGTGTTGAACCCGAAGGCGCAACATTTGAAGAGATGGGCTTAGGCTGGAAAAACAAATTTAACAGCGGCAAAGGTGTTCATACAACCACGAGCGGCATTGAAGGCGCCTGGAAACCGAATCCGACCAAATGGGATAACGGCTATTTTGAAATGCTGTTCAAATATGAATGGGAACTGATAAAGAGTCCGGCCGGTGCCCACCAATGGCGACCAAAAAATGTCGAACCGAAAGATATGATTCCGGATGCACATGACCCTTCTCAAAAACACGCTCCGATGATGACAACAGCTGACTTATCACTGCGCTTTGATCCTGCTTACGAAAAAATTTCTCGTCATTTCCATAAAAACCCGAAAGCATTTGCCGATGCTTTCGCTCGCGCTTGGTTTAAACTGACCCATCGTGACATGGGGCCGCGTGTTCGTTACTTGGGACCTGAAGTTCCGAAAGAAGTTTTAATCTGGCAAGATCCTTTGCCTGCGGCAAAAGGCCCCGCGATTGATGCCAAAAATATTACGGCTCTTAAAACAAAAATTTTAAAGTCAGGCTTAACAAATTCTCACCTGATATCAACCGCTTGGGCTTCGGCTTCAACCTTCCGCGGTTCAGATATGCGCGGTGGTGCGAATGGCGCGCGTATTAATTTAGCGCCTCAGAAAGATTGGGAAGTTAACCAGCCGGCTGAATTAGCGCGCGTCTTGGCCAAACTTGAAACTATTCAAAAAGATTTCAACAGTGCCAACAAAAAGAAAAAGCTATCATTAGCTGACTTGATTGTGCTGGCTGGTTGTGTGGGCGTTGAAGAGGCGGCGAAAAAAGCCGGTTCTAAAGTAAAGGTTCCGTTTACCCCGGGTCGTACGGACGCAACTCAAGAACAAACAGATGCGCATTCTTTTGCTGTGCTTGAACCATTCGCTGACGGTTTCCGCAACTACGCTCGTCACGGATTCGCGGCGCATGCGGGTCGTCTGTTAATTGACCGTGCCCAGTTATTAAAACTGACGGCACCTGAGTTGACCGTTTTGGTCGGCGGACTGCGTGTTTTGAACACGAACTTCGGACAAAGTAAACATGGCGTGTTCACGTCTAAACCGGGCACTTTAACAAACGATTTCTTCACAAATCTTTTGGACATGAAAACCGAATGGAGTCCGACGACTCAAGAAGGCGAATACTCCGGCGTTGATCGTAACACCGGAAAACAAAAATGGACGGCGACACAAGCTGACCTCGTTTTCGGTTCAAATTCTGAACTGCGGGCCGTAGCCGAAGTTTACGCCCAAGATGATGCGAAAGAAAAATTCGTCCAAGACTTTGTTGCCGCTTGGAACAAAGTGATGAATCTTGATCGGTTTGACTTAGCTTAGAATACCGCCTCATCGAGGCTTAACAACCGGCGCCGGTGTAGCAATCGGCGCCGATATAGAACTCTTCAGACTTGTGATTAAATGTGAGAGTAAAAAATGGACGTTGAATAATTTGTCGTCGATATTTTTTTTCAAGAAAATGTTATTAATATTCATATGTCTCTGAACCGACTTGAAGTCCCTTCTCCAACTATCTCGAAGTCAAATGATTCACGAAGCCCGTGAGAGAAAAGCTCTATCTATCGTGTTGACCCGAGTGGTATGATGATTGTTCTGAAATAATATTTATCAAATTTTTTTAAATACAAAAATCTTTCATAGTTAATCCAGAAAATCTCCTCACATTAATAACAAAAAATGTGTGTTCCTGTCTTGACGTCCAATGGTATGCGGATACGTCTCAAATATTTACAACACTCAAAGGATAATCATGATCAATTTCAAAAATACACTTCTCGTTCTTCCGTTGGCTTTTGCCGTTTTCGCTTCAAGCTGCAGTAACATCAACACCTCAGACGTTGCACCGCCGGCACTCACCGTACCGGCAGGCGCGGGCACCGGAGTCGGTGGCGCAGGCGTTGGCCCTGCACCTGTGGCTTTGGGTTTGGCATCTAGCTTTGCCATTCTGGCTCAGTCCGCTATTTCATCTGTGCCGGCGTCAGCCGTGACCGGAAATATCGGCGTAAGCCCGGCTGCGGCTACTTTTATTACGGGCTTTTCGCTTTCAGGTCCGCCCACAACCTCGACCACTTCAACACAAGTGACCGGTCTGGTCTTTGCCGCTGATTACAATCCGCCGACTCCGGCCAATATGACGACGGCGGTTGGTGACATGGGAACCGCTTACACAGATGCGGCCGGCCGTTCTCCGGATCAAACTGAGTTAGGCGCAGGTGCCATCGGAGGTATGAATTTACCGCCGGGCGTTTACAAATGGAGTACAGGCGTACTCATTTCAAATAATCTGTATCTGACCGGCGGGCCGAACGACGTATGGATTTTTGAAATCGCCGGAAGTTTGACCATGGCCTCAGGAGCCCGCATACTTTTGCGCGGAGGAGCTGTGCCGCAAAATATTTACTGGCAAACCTTCGGTGCCGTTGACCTCGGAACGACTTCACACTTTGAAGGCACACTGCTTTCACAGACCTCGATTGTGCTGAGAACCGGCGCTTCGGCCAACGGGCGTTTATTAGCGCAAACAGCCGTCACTCTTGATCAGAATGTTGTTGTTAAGCCTTAGTGATTTCTAATACCGGCGTGGTCTTCAAGGGCTGTTAATTCAGCCCTCGTTGACCATGGGCGGCTTATTCCTTTAGATCTCCAAATATAACCGTCTAAAACATAGTGTGTCAGCTGGGGTAATACCAGAAGCGCTAAGCCTGAAGCTATACCTATTCTTGAAACCAGTGCGGGAACGAAATAAAAACTTTCAAAAAACTGTGAATGGTCACGCCATATGAAGGTATCCCAAAAGGCTTCCTCTATAAATGCCAAAAAAAGAAGAATTGAAACAAAAACGCTTACCTCGCTGAATACCGTGTTTTCCTTTTTCTGCGTATGCCATACTAAAGCCAGATAAGGTACTCCGTGTGTGACAACATTTGTAAATGTGAAAATAAAATCCGAGCTATTGGCCACAATGCCGAAGTACCAGGCCACAAATGTCGACAGCGTCAAAACAAAACTCTTGTCGTTAAACCGACTTCGATCCGTAAAAAACGAATGACTCTTTAACGCCAAATAAACCGCCAGCGAAAAAAGTATAAAACCATTTAATAGGCTCACAAGACTGACACGCAACGACTCGCTCATGTAATCGAAGCGAAGAAAATCATTTTTTATAAACCACTGAAAACCTTTTTCGCTGCTTAAGTGCCAGACCGCAATGGCACCGACCGTCACGACATACACCATTATTTCATCGAGCGAAAACTTTCGCTTCGAATAAATTCTGACAAATCCGGCTTGCTGCTTTATAAAGTGAAAAACGGCCACGTAAACCAGAACGCGCCAGAAAAGCGCCACGCTTAAGTACGCAAATCCAAATGCGCACGCAAAACAAACTAACGGGATAATTTTAAGAAGATGACTATACTCAAGTCGACCCTTTTCACTTAAGTAGGTGCGGTAAAGCGACGAGTAAACGTGCGACACGTCAACAGCCACTACAAGAAATAACCAGTAGTAGTCCGAAATGGCGGGCATTTCGAAAATAGAATTCATGATGTACGCGAGAGCCGTCGCCCAAGCTCCGACTGAGATAATAAGCAAATAATCAAAACCGTTCGAGCGAATAGCTAAATTCATCAAACGCCCTTAAGTCTGAGCGCGGCTGCACGTCCTTGATGAAAGCCTTCCTCAAAAACAGAAATTCCGGCTCGCTCGGTATGGGCAAAAATAAGATCGCGCGGCTCAGATTTTATATTTTGAAGCCGTTCGTCCCAAATATAATTCGGCGTCGGCCCAACCATGCCGTGCCCGACTATTTTAAACTGAACTTCTTCGATTGCACCCTCGATGGACGGATGCATTTTTTTAAGCTCGGTGATGACAAGTTGATAAAGATCAGTCTCGGTTTTACCCGCTAAAGACTTGCGAAGCTCTTTACTTTCACCCGACGAATACGCGTGATAAAATGTAATGTTCACAAACTCAGATTGCTGACTTAAAATTTGGTGACAGCTGTTCACATAGCCCAAACTGTCAGATCCGAACCGTACGTTATCCCAGCAAAGGCTGCTTTTTTCTTCGAGCGCTTCTTTTTTAATTTTAATGTTGGCCAATAGCCACGGATGCGTGGCCGCGTATGTTTTAAATTTAAGTTCGGGCTGAATGTAACGGACCACCGATTTAGGCACAGCGTAAACAATTTTTTTGCACTCAATAACATGGGTCTTCAATTCGGCATCAGAGTAATAGACATCGTACCCATCGTTTTTTTTAACGACTCTGCGGACCGTCGAATTAATCAAAACCTTTTGCGTGATTCGTTCATGAAGAGACTTGACTAAAAATCCGTTGCCTTCAGGCCATGTCAGAACCGATTGGGCTTCGGCATTTGCCGCCACACCACTCCGAGATGCAAAATAATGAAGCCCGGCCCATGCTGATGTGCCGGCCGCCTCAAGACCAAAATCATCGCGGCAGCAGTAATCGACGTACCAGTCGAGATAAGGTGATGACCAGTCTTTTGAATTCAGATAATCGCGAAAAGAAATCTGGTCGAGCTTGAGCCACTCCGGATCACGTGATGAGTTTTCGACCGGAATTGAAAAGACATATTTTCCATCGCGGCCTTTTTGAGTTCGAAGACCATCCACGTGGCGTAAAAATTCTTTGAGTTGATTCAGTTCGTCTTTGGCAGCTGCATATTGCGGGATAATGTTTTCTTGCCAACGTCCTTTGATGAATAGCCTCTCATGCGGAGCTCCACACAGGTACTCTTCATTGTAAATCGGTAATGCGTCTTTGTAGCCGGTAATGACACCGATCTCTTTTAAAAACTTTAGCAGCTCAAGATCATCATTTCGTACAATAGGAAGATAATGGGCACCGAGTGGAAACGCCGACAAATCGTTTTGTCCCCAAGCCGAATTACCCCCGATGCGGTTGTCGGCTTCAAGTATCTGATAATTTTTCTGTCCTTGTTTTTCCAGGAAGTAGGCCGTGCTGAGCCCGCTAATGCCTGAGCCTATAATCAAAATATCATGCTGCGTGCGGCTTTCAACCGCGCCGAGATTCAACGGTTCACGCACCAAATGACCACGTTTTGAATTTTCATCTTTAAGCAAACGGGGCAGTTTAATCGAAAAGTCGTTTTTTAGAATACGGTACAAGACGGCTGCTGAAGCCAGAGTTGCGCCTAAAGCGATGGCCGTTCTGCGATTAATTTTAATGTGTGGCGTATGGAGCCCATTCATTTTCAAAATACTTCACCAGATTTTGATTGTTCAGTTTATTGGGTTCAACTTCAAGCGCACTCATATCCGCCGGAAACTGAAAAAAGCCGGGCAAGGTTTCCATTGAAACAAAACGTAGCCCTGCAGGGAGTGCCTCAGGCAGATGGTACGGTCGATGACCTGCAATGGTGTAGCCCCATTCACCGAAGCTGGGGACATAACTGTGATAAGGAGCCGTGCTGAAGCCCGCTTCATTTAAAGTCTCGTTGATGCACCAAAATGATTTTCTCGCCACAAAGGGCGAGGTACTTTGTACAACCGCGTACCCGTCCTCAGTTAGCAAAGAGTACAAATTACGGTAAAAACTTAAACTGTACAGCTTACCCAATGAAAAATTCGTCGGATCCGGAAAGTCGACGACGATAAAATCATATTTATTTGGGTTATCTTTTATCCAAAGAAAAGCGTCTTGGTTGATGACCTTTAGTTTCGGAGATAAAATTGATTCATGGTTTAATTTTGTTAAAAATTCATTTTGTGAAAATAGTTCGGTCATTTTTTTATCGAGATCGACCAGCGTAATAGTTTCAACGCTCGGGTACTTCAAAATTTCCCGTGCGGCCAAGCCGTCACCGCCACCAAAAATCAAAATATGCTTCGGGTTCTTCACCGCGGCCAAGCCCGGATGCACTAAAGACTCATGATATCGGTATTCATCACGTGATGAGAACTGCAGATTGCCGTTCAAGAAAAGCTTCATTTCATTGTTAGACTGGGTCAGTAGTATTTTTTGGTACGACGTCGAGTGCGAGTACACGACTTTATCCCCGTAAGACATGGCTTCAACCCATTCGGTTAAGCGGTTGCCGTAAATAAACGCAATGAACAAAGCCATAAATGCGACAATCGAACTACCGAGAAGTGACTTGCTCCAGTTCATTTTTTTCTGAAAATAAACCAACGTTAAAAACGCGACCCCGACATTCAGAAGACCGAAAAAAAGGGCCGTTCTGACCAGTCCGAGATGGGGCACCATCACCAATGGAAATAAAACCGAAGCTAGAAGGGCCCCGATGTAATCAAAAGTGAAGATCTTTGAAACGAGATCTTTAAATTCAAGCTCATCCTTTAAAATGCGCATAATCAGCGGTATCTCAATGCCTACCAACATGCCGATAATAAAAACAACCGTATAAAGAATCAGCCTGAACGAAGAAACGTAGTCAAAAACCAAGAATAGCAAAACGGCACTAAAGCCGCCGACAATACCAATTAAAATTTCAACTTTAACGAAAAAAAGTAGAAGATTCCGTTGAACATATTTTGAAAAATAACTGCCGACACCCATCGCAAAAAGGTAACAACCGATGATGGTCGAAAATTGCGTGACCGAATCACCAAGCAGATAACTTGCTAAAGCACCCGCCACCAATTCGTAAACCAGTCCGCAGGTTGCCACAATAAAAACCGAGGCAAAGTAAAGATTTTGCATTAGCCGTGAATAGCCGCGGCAATAATGTTAGACATCGCCAGCACCATAGCCCCGGTCAGAATCGCTAACGCGATATTTTGTCGTTCACAGATTTCTTTCCAAAGCAGGCCCGGCGTAAGACGGTCAAAAACCTTGAATGAAAGTGACAGGATGACCAAACCGATGACTGAGTACATCAGTACGGCCAGAAGCGCCTTTTCGTTAATTAAATTTTCCATGAATAACTCCTTATTTATGATTGAAAGTTGAGCCCGCGCGTTGCCATTGGTTGCCGGTAAAAAGCGCTCCGATATAATACCCGTTTGTCTGTGCATACGTGTATGCACCTAATACAATTAAACACCAAATAATGGTTTTATTCACTCTCATGATCTGCACCCCTAGTCATCGTCGTCCGGTAAGTATTCGCTTAATGGCGTGTACGTGTTGTAGTCCGAATTAGACCACCGTGAAACCTCAAAAGCACGCTCGCGCCATTTGCTCCAAATAGCCGGAAAGACGATCAAGAATAAAGCCGCAAGAAAATTAGCTGCCATTCCGCAGTGACGGACCAGAACCAGTAAAGCACAGGGCGTTTGCATGTCACCCCTCACTTCACACTCAATGTGGTAAGTGCCTCCAGGAACCGAACAAATGACACGCGAGACCGTCTGACTACCTTC
>JANPAD010000482.1:0-5498 GCA_031429735.1 Bdellovibrio sp.
GCCTGTGGGGCGCGACTTTCCTCGGGCAGCGGGACCGGCGCTACGCTATCTTCAGTTTTTGGAGTCGTAGGAGTACCATCAACTTTTGGATCTTTTTCTTGACCGTCAACTTTCGGTGCTGCAGGAACTTGCGTATCAACAGGTTCATCCATTTTTGAGGTTTGCGGAGCTAAAGGTTTTTTCACTTCTACTTTTTTAACAACCGTTGTGCCAAACCAGCTGGGCGTCCACATGAAACCTAAATCGAAATCAAAAGTCGTTCCTTCTTTAAAGCGGTCTTCGCTTAAAATATTGGAATCTGTGGCCAACTCGAGAGCCGTAACAGTTTGTTGAACCGAGACACGATGGACATATTTAAGTGTTAAACCGGCATCAACTTCTTTTGACAAACCTGTCCCGTAACCGATTGCGGCGACCGTATCACCAATGACATTCAAGTCCAAGGCAGGTCCTAGTTGTTTGTTCGGAGTCATTTCAACAGTCAAGTCCACCGGTAAAATTCCGATACCCCAATTTTTTCTAACCCAGAAAAGTTCGAGGGCCTGAACTTTTCCACCCAAGCTTTGTCCATAATATTTATCAAGAACATCTGAAATGGCCTGAGCTTTAGCGCTGTCGGATCCGGGAGTGTCTGAGGCATCTTGAAGATCTTTGACAAACGGTTGCGTTTTTGAAGTCACACCTGCACCGACTAAACTAACCTGAAACTCATTGTAAGGTTTTCTGGCAAACCCGGCGGGATTGTAAAACATCAGCGAATAATCGTCTGCCACTGCTGTAAATGCGTCACCCATTCCGAGTGCACGAATCGAGCTATAAGGTGTTCTAATTTTAGTACTCAGCGACTGAGCAGCTAAAGAAATTGACGGCAAGCCGAACAGCAAAATGAATAAAAGCTTCATAAATCCTCGTTGTAAGATGACAATTTATGTTACAGAAATTGAACCGATATGCGAACGCCTACATAGAATTATGGTGAAATTTCAGACTAGACCTACACACAAGTCGAGCCTTCGGAATTTCAATGCACCGTGTTTACCCGAGCAAATAATCATAACGGATTAAAAATAGACCCGAAACCCGAAAATTAGACCGACAAAACCTCTAAACTCTTCAGCTTGGGTAAAATCGATATGCGGAGTAATTTGGTAATCCATGACATTCTTATATATAACTTCCGACCAAGTAAAAGAAATACTATAAGCATCGAGATGATAGACGGGCTTATTGTTTGAATAGAAAGCAATTCCGTATGAAATGGCGGTCGTATCCGTCAAAGGATGCGCCAACGAAAAACCGTTCGTAACTGAATAAAGGGTATACTTGTCTTCGTACTCGCCTTCATTCAACCAAGTGAATGTGTAAGTCGGACTGACATCAAAATTGAAATTCAGCGCCTGAAACGCACCGGTGCCGTCAATTGAACTGGCGAACGGGCGCAATTTAGGATTGAACCGAAACCAACCGTAGTCAGCAACCGTATCAAAAGTTAAGAAATGTGATAACTGCGGCTCACCCCTTATTTCGATCCGCGGTTCGTAGGCGACACGCACATCATCAAATTTTCTGAACAATCCGACAGTCGCCGCATAGTTTTGTCTTGGCGTGGCTCGTGCGTAACCTTTTTCATCTCCACGACTAATAGCCGTATCATCATAGGTCGTGAATTTCAGATTCCAGTATTTTTCAAGATTTGGAAATGCCGGATTAAAGCTTATATTCGTTAAATTCGTTAAATTGCTGGTTTCACGCGAATACGTTGTGTTCTCGAATACAATACGGGAATTATTCGGCTTTGTCGTCACACGATGACCAACTAAGAAAAGATCAACGTTGTCGGCCATCTGGTCGAACCAGAGCCCGATTCCCCTATTTGTTTCAAGCATATCTTGTTCAAAAGTTGTATCTTCAATAAGTGGAGTTTTAGTAAACTGAGCTTTCTTTGCTTCGACAGCCGATTTTTCTTTTTTTACATTAATAGCTTCAGCAAATGCGGACGAGCAACTGAAAGAAATCAGAAAAAGCACTAATGAAATAAGATGAGATTTGCAATTTTTCTTTAACATGTTTTTATTGTACTTCGTGAAGAAATAAAACTACCCTATTATTGTGAAAACATTAAGTGCACTAGTCACTCTCATTTTTTTATTTTCTGTCCAAACGGCTGCCTATCAGCCTCAGGACGGACAAGTTACAGTTATAACGGGCCCCATCATTTATCAGACGCGGCAAACATTGAATTCAGATCTTTTTAAAGCACCGGTGCGTGGCGGCTTAGGATTAACAGTTCTTGGTGATTTAGACGATCATTCGGCCATCGAAGTCGAACTTTTGCTGATGCGAAAGAACTACTACCGCCAAGATCAAAGTTTTTACGCAAGCGAAGAAACGGATTTGATACATATCGCTTTAGGTTACCGACATTATTTCGGTCCTTATTTTTCAGGCGCCCTAGATTTTTACTCGGCCTATTCAGCCGGTGACCCGAAGACAAATTATAATGATTCTCCACCTGCTCAGCCGATCGATACGTCAGCGCATGACATGACCGAGTACGGATTTGAAGCTTCACTGATGGCGGAGATCTATACAGCCGACCGCTTTGCGCTCATCACTGATTTGAGATATGCAAAGTCTGTGACTTCGAAATCCGACGAAAACGGCGATCATTATTCGCTGATGCTTGGAATTCGTTATCTATTGCAAGAAAAAAAGCCGAGTGATAATCTGCCTGAATAAGAGGTTTTAATGGATTTAGCTTCAATCATAGATCATCCGATCGTTCGACAGGGTTTACTTTGGCTCGCCTTAGGCCTTTGCGTTGGCGTCGTAGCTAAAATTGTTATTCCCGGCAGTGAAAACATGGGATGGATTCGGACGGTTTTGGTAGGACTTATCGGCACGTTCGCAGGAAACTACCTAGCTCCACGACTATTTGACTGGCCTACTTACAGCGCTTTCAGCATGCAGGGCATTGGAATCGGCATTGCGGGCGCCGTTGTCTTTGTTGTGATCAATCGCGTCGTCACAACAAGTTAACGCTGAATTTTATTTTTTAATTCTTCGACATTTTTGAATATAATAATGTCATATTCATTTTCGATTTTTTTAATTTCAGCTGGTTTCAATTTAAATCGAAAATGTAAGCCGCGATATTTATACTGATTTTTTCGGGAAGCTTTTTGTAACAGTATAATCTGATTCAAAATATCATCTTCATGGTCAACGACTTTAAACGGAACCAAGTGGTTAGATGCGCTCATAAGACCATCAATTCCCTTGTTTCGCTGCACCACCACCCCACCGATCGCACGCACAACATCAGACAATTCTGCATTTTGATTAATGTAAGCGTCCACACCCTTTTGCAAAAGCTTCGACTCCGTTTTAACGGGGTTGGCTAATCTAGATTGCGCCAACTGAACAGCTTCTCTATTTTGATCAAAACCTAAAAATTTTCTGTTGAGCATCTGGGCCGCCACGAGCGTGGTGCCGCTACCGCTGAAAGGGTCAACGACGAGGTCTCCTTCGCCTGTGACGAGCTTGATAATTCTTTCAAGTAACAAAATGGGTTTCTGAGTCGGGTAATTAACTCGCTCTCGGGCTTTCGGGTTGAGAAAAGGAATTTCCCAGACATCGCCGATCGGAACTCCTTCTTTTTTTGAAGTGAGCTCTGCCTCACCGGTCTGATCACGTTTATAAACTGCCTTTTGACGTTCATCACGGGTTCGCTTCTGCACGATCTGATCCACATTTGTCGTCGGCGAGTAATCGACGAACAACGGATTAAACTTAAAAGCTGCAGACTTCGAATAGAAAAAAATAGTCTGATGCTGATTCATCAGTCCTTTTTTAGAGTTGCTCCATCTTTTATAAGCCCAGATAATTTCAGACTGAAATAACTCGGGTCCGAAAATGCGGTCTAATTCAACGCGCAAATGGTGTGAGGCGGAAGAATCACAATGCAAAAACAAACTGCCGGTTTTTTTTAAAACCCGATGGCATTCTTGCAAGCGTAAACCCATATAAGTGACGTAATCTGTAATGGAGCGCCAGCGGTCGTCGAATTCAAATTTATGCTGACCGCTTCGTGTTTTGAGTTCGTGTTTTCTTTGCGAAAAAAAAGGCGGATCCAGATAGACGACATCCACGGTGCCGGTTTTAAGGCCCTTAAGACCTTCAAGGCAGTCCGCATGGATCACTGAGCTGAGCGAAGTCGATTTAGGCTTTTTCAACGTGTTGGGCCGCTGATTCTTTTATTTCAATGATAGAATCGGTCCGTCCGAAGCGCGCGTGCGCCGGTATATTTGTCTTAGGTAGAACCGTTGAGTTCGGCAAAATCGTCGCGTATTCGCCGATTTCAGCGGCCATCACATAGGAGTGCAAACCCACATTAGCGGCTTTATGAATTTTAAGACGGTCGACGACGAGGTAGCCCTTCATTCCGTAATGGGCCATTAGATAAACCGAACCACCGACCGTAGCATAATCGGCAATTTCAATTAAACATGGATCTGAGATATTCCCAGTATTGAGCAAAACATTTTTACCGATTTTCATGCCCATAGCGCGATAGAAAAAAATGGTCAGCGGGCTTGGCGTAATCAAATTTAAAATCGTGTAGCGTACCAAATACGTTAGAGCATTATGATAGTACCAAGGCACCGCTTCAAGCGAGTACCAACCTCCGCGAAACGGCTTGACGAAAAATTTTATAGGCCAATTGACCAGGGGAACAACGATCAACAAAACAATCATAAAACTTAATATTGAAAAGCCGGCACCAAAGGCAAAGCACGTCACTCTTAAAAACGGTGAGAGTGCGTGACCTAGCTCATTGATAGTTGAAAAAATGTAGACGCCCGGCCACAAAGCAGCTGATAGACAGAACCAATAAAGTCCTGCAATCGGTACCAAGGCTAAAATAAAAGCGACATCTTTAAATCGTCGCAGAACGGTCTCGAGCGAACCCATAACACCTGTTTTTGAAGAAGCTTGGGCATTAACTGTTTCAACATTTGTTTTCATAAGTACATTTCACTGATAAATGAAAAAAACATCAAGAAAAATATAGAATTCTTCGTGTTTCATAGCATAATACGGGTGTGCGTTTATTTATAATCACAGCCACTTTCTTTTTGTTTGTTGTTTACCTCGGCTATTCAAATATCATGAGCCAAGGCCGTGTATTTCTGAATGCGGGCTTCGACCAATCTATGTTGACTCAAAAAATTGAATTGATTCAACAGGATTTAAAACGACTAGACACAGGTGTTGCGCCCAACTGGCTTTCGCAATTGGCACCGGTCATTTGGTGGCATTCGAATGAAAAATTTAAATCTGTTAATGCTGAAGAGGTTTTTAAAACTGCGGATCTGTGGATGAGAAGTTTAGATTCAAACCGCATCACAACAGCGCAACAAGTTAACTTAGGGCCCATTCAGTTAATGGACTGGCGTCACGTTAAATTTCAGGACCTGAGCCCCACTCAGCCTATT
>JANPAD010000483.1:0-3256 GCA_031429735.1 Bdellovibrio sp.
AGCGCCGTGAAGAACTAATAACTTCGTTTTAATATTTTTTGTGTCTTCTGATTTAACAGCAGCTAAGCCACCGTGAAAGCTGATCGCGCCGGTTAACGGTAATCCGCTGCGTGCCATTTCAAGAGCCACCGTGCCACCGAAACAGTAACCCATCGCTGAAATTTTAGCGGCATCAACACGCTTGTCTGCGGTTAAAATTTCTAAAGAAGCCTTCGCACGTGCGCGCATATCGGCGCGGTCTCCGGATTTATATTTGCCGGCTAAAGCACCCGCTTCACTTGCGTCTTTAGGATGTACGCCTTGACCGTAAATATCGGCCACCATGGCCATATAACCGAGCCCCGCAAGTTGTTCAGCGCGCATTTTAACGTAATCGCCAACGCCCATCCAGTCATGAACAACAACTACACCCGGAAGCTTTTTCTTTTGAGCTAATAAGGCGGCATCGTAATAAAGATAGCCTTCTAATTTGGTCTCTCCGGCTGAGTAGACCACTTTTTCAGATTTAACTTTTGCAAATGCAAAAACCGATGACAGTAAAACAGCGATTGTAATCAATGATTTCATCATGACTCCTTTTAGATATGTTTATGAATTTTTATGATAAAGACCGTGGCCTAACCTGTGAAGTAGAAATGCGAGACATCAAAATTACAAGACTCAAGGCATGTTAAAAAATGTTAATTTAAAGGGCATGAAACAGGAGACAGTTTCAAATTCGATTGGCCTGTCCAAACTTCTGAAAGCTCTTTTTTAACTTGGATAAAACCGTAAACACTTAAACTTATTTGATCTTTTTTCTTAAGCACTTTGAAAGTTGCTAAACCTGTATCTGATTTGTTTTGTTTACAAAAATCTTCGAGGTCAGAGGCCGCAAATGAAAGCTGAGCTCTGATGTCGGGAAACAAATGAACGGTACACTTTTTACACGCCTGATCGCAATCGTATTTTACATTTTCACGGTAGCACTTGCCATGGCGTAAACCGCGACTATAAAAAATGTCGTCTTCAGCTGCTAGACAAGTCACAGACATTAAAACTATAAGCGAAATGATTGTTCGCACTGTCTTGCATCCTGTTTGTTTTGCTCGGTAAAGTTAAGACGACGACGAGTTGTTCGAGCCCGCGTTTCAAGTTCTTTAATCAGATCACCGGTCGCTTTGACACCGATCGGAGTAGAGAGACACGTCGACAACCTTCTGAGGTCGGCCGCAATTGGAGACGTTTGCCAATCACGAGTTAACTGACTCATACGAGCAAATAGGCGGTCAGTTTCGGCTCTATTACTTTCAGCAAACTGCGTGTAACTTGCTATATTCGGTTGAAGCGCAGCTTGACGTGCCGCCGACAAACGGCGGAGGCCTGAGGTGTCGCCATAGTTTACAAATTTACTTAGCTCACGCGCTTCGGCTCTTGAAGCACCTGCATAAAGCTGTGCAATGCGCGCATTCATCCGGCTGCTAGTGACGTGTTGCCATTGATATAGCGATGACATTCGCGGTTTGGATTTTTCTGACAGGCGGCCAAGAAGGCGTTACTTTCAGTGTAAAAGCCACTGTAGTTCATGGCAGGATTGCGTCTATCAATGCCGGTAACTCCGAACCAAACTTCTCTTGCATGTACGTGAGCCGCAATCAGAATAATTGATACAATGATGAGTTTAAACACCCTCTGATTTTAACACAGTCTTCATGAGCCGCAAATGCCGAACAAAGTTCTCGACTGGCCTGATGTAGGCTTTAGACTTGGTTTTGGCCTTAGCGGCGAGAAACCTTCACACCCGAGTCTCGTCGCCAACCATGGATTGTCTGCGACTGCGTACGCGACCAGAAAACCATCAAAATAAGTCCGGCCGCAAACAGTCCCACACTAAGCCACTGTCCACGTGTTAAGCCCAGCAACTGGTAACCGAGTTGAATATCGGGTTCGCGGAATTGCTCGTTGAAAATACGTGATACGGCGTAGACCATACCGAAAGCGGCACCCAAAAAACCGGGTTTGTGTGACTTGCGCGCCAAAAAGAAAATGACTAGAAAAGAAAATAATCCTTCCGTTAGCGCTGCAATCAACTGCGACGGATAGCGTGCATCCAGCACCGGCGCAATAGCAGCTTTTACCGGTTCATTGCCATTTTGGATTTCATGAATCACCCGATACAGAGCCCCGAAAACTTGATCGCGCGAGGCTTGATCGGTTCTAAAACTCGAAAGTAGCTCAGTCCATTTACTTACGCCAATACCTAACTGCCCGACTGTTTCAGACAGAGTGTTAAGTCGGTCAAAGCTGTAAGTCGGCCAATTTAAAATATCCGACGGAAATTTAACAGCATAAGAAAAACCTTCGGGCGCAACGCGGCCGACTAATTCACCGTTGATGAAGTTTGCGATACGACCGTACATAAAACCGAGTGGACCGGTGATCGCCGCTAAGTCAAAAAGATAAGCATAACTGACGCCCGATTTACGCGCGAATAAAATACAAGCGACGATCACACCGATCACGCCTCCGTGGCTGGCCATGCCGCCTTCATTCACCGCAAGCACACCCCAAAACGGCAAGCTTGAACGAAAACTAACAAAAAGATTCGGGTCATAAAATAAACAATAACCCAGACGCCCACCGACCAGCGCTCCAACTGCCGAGTACGTAATAAAATCGCCAACCATGGGAATGGTAAGACCTGAGCGCTGACGCCCTGCAAGCCAAATAATCAATTGGTACGCGCAAATGAATCCCAATAAATATGAAAACCCGTACCATCTAAAGCCGAACTGATCACCCCACATAGCGGTGGCGGGAAATTTAAGAATAAAAGGGCTTAAATCGTGAACATATGTCGACATGGCATTACCTCAAGGCTCTATCTTTACTTGGCTTCTGTTTTTGGTCAATGTTACAAGTTTAAAAATGAAAACCTCAAAAGTATCCGACATTTTCGACCCAAAACGCTGGAACGAAGTTTCCGGTTTTAACTTTACAGATATCACCTATCACCGCGCTATGGATCAAGGCACGGTTCGTATCGCCTTCAACAGACCTGAAGTGCGCAATGCATTCAGACCTAAAACTGTAGATGAGCTTTCAACAGCTCTTGAACATGCACGCATAAGTGCTGATGTCGGCGTTGTTATTACCGTGTCCGGCCCGAGCCACAACCTGCACAGCGGCGTGCACGGGGGCGCGTTTGCCGAGCCGCTCGTGTCGCTCGTGTCGCTCGTGGCGTCTTTGCAGGGCCCCGACGGCCGCATTCTCGCCC
>JANPAD010000484.1:0-8124 GCA_031429735.1 Bdellovibrio sp.
CAGTGCCTGACGAAGCTCGCCCATCCATTCAGAATTGAAAGCCGCGCCAATATCATCTTTGTAAAGAAACATATTAGACCCATCGGCATTTTTCACCGTGTCTTCACTGAGGCAGCAGGGCGCAACGCGCCCGTCTGTTCGAGCTTCAAGATGAAGCCAGGGCAAAGCACAGAACGTCTGGGATTTGGCGTTCGGAGTTTCAATCATTCGCGGCTCAACCGAATTGCTCAGAAGTTTTTTTAGACAGATTCCAGAAATTTTCCATCTCAGGAAATGTTTTCAGAAAATCAGTTCCACGGCGTTCATCATGAGCTTTAAAGAAACGGTAAAAATTTACGTGAGATTCACGCAAACTCTTTTCGTCAGGCGTTTGCTTCATCCATGAGTAAACCCGTTCCATACGCGCGAGTTGAAAATCTCGGATGCCCGTAAAGGTTTCTGGGTTTTCAGGGTTCTGCTTCATGAACTCAATCACCTCTTCGACATAATGGTGGTACTCGGTCGGCAAGACCTGAAGGCTTTGCCAGTTTGGGTACCGCAGAAAAGGTGTATCAAAGAAAATGCGGTGATAATGTTTATTATATTTTTGCAGCTCTAAAAATCCTTTAATCAGATTTTTAAGATTCGGAACCGAAAGGCAATTCATCGTGACGATAAATGTGATAATTCCATCGGGTACTTCTTCGAGGTAACGGTTCACGTTCTTCCAGAAATAATCAAAATTCATGCCGTGACGAATATACTCGGCTTGCGGCCCCCACGAATCCACGCTCGGAAACAGTGTGAAACGCTTGACCTTTTTTTCCATTACGATGGGTTTGATCTGCGAAAAAAATTTGTTCATCAGATCTTCAGGTGCACACATATTTGAAGTGATGGCCAGTTCAAGATCTTCGCGCGGGTGCTCGTTGATCCAGTCAAAAACTTTAAAAGTATTTTTATCAAGCAAAGGCTCGCCGCCCGTCATCCGAAAAACGCGAAGATCTTTATACAGATCGGGCCACCATTTCCAGAAAGCCTCCTGGTAAGGATTATCGGCTTTACTGGCGATGGGCATCATTCCCATTTTTTGAAAATAGCTGACATCATTGTGCGGAACAATTGTTGGATACGGACCTAGGCGTTTCACTTCTTCAGCCCAAGTCGTTGAAATATTCGGCGCACAGTAAGAGCACTTAAAATTGCAGGCTGAATTAAAATTTACTTCAACGTAGCGCGGATTGATGTCGAAATCGAAAGAGTTGTTAACGACTTCGTCAAAGCCTTCACGTGCCCAAGGTTCACCGCTTCTAAAGATGCGATCGCTGATGTGTTCGCCCGGAGAATCTTCGACTTTCCAGCAGTACTCACACCCCGCCGGACGTTTTCCTTCGCGCATTTGTTTACGTTCGGTTCGTTTTTGTTCAGTGTTATGCAGAGCCCGCGGGTTTTTTGCTATTTCGGAAACTGAAATATCGTGAGTCGGCGGATGGTAGCAGCTTTGCGTCCGACCGGTGGTTAAATGCAAGCTGACCTGAAGCCATTTAGCAAGACACATGGTCGGACTGACTTTGTCGAGACGCTCCTTAATTTTCAGAGCCTGATAATAATAGTCACTTTGATGATTTTCAGCCATGTTTACCTTCGAAGCTTCAGACTAATTCAGTTCTTTACACCGATCAACATGTAGCGACTGTACATCGAAAATTTAAGCTCGCCCGCGAATAAAATTCTGCCAAAATGCGACCCCGCTTTAGATACCAGTTCTTCAACTGAATCGACACAGGCGACATGTTGCCCGCTTAAACGAAAATTGGAAGACTGAAGAACCACGGTCGAGCCCGGCAAAAGCCGCTCCAGCCAAGGGTTTAAATCGGGTATATGTTCACAACTGGTATTGATCACAAGTCCTTGCTGATATGCGTAATCATACATGTCGGCCGTTATAGCCTTCAAGAAGCGCTCTTGGCCGGGCCTAACCAGTTGACTGAAAAAAAACTCACACCGGGGATCAATATCAACACAGGTCACTTCAAGAGCCGGAAATTTTTTATTCAGAAAAAATGCGAGCAAGCCGAACCAGCTGCCGCAAATCGTAACAGCTGGCCCTAATGCGATATCGAGGCGAGCCAACTCATCAACAAGCCAATTTTTGCTGTAAATCTGACCCGAACTGAACATGTCGCGAAATTCGCTGTATTGCGGAGCCTGCTCGGGAGCCGTCTTATAAAGCGCATCGGTATAACGCACTAAAATATCAGAATCTATCATGGTGTTAAGTTAGCTTAATTAGGGCCAGAAAACAATCAGGTCCCAGCTCGGGGGCTAACTTTCTATTTTAACCAAGTAATACGCCCGTCTGTTTGACGGGCGGCTTTTGGCGGCGTGTGATCGGGATAACCCAAAACCACTCCACAGAGCAGTTCGAGGTCGCCTTTTTTATACTCTTCTAATTCCGTCACGCCTAAAAACTCGTCGACTTCTTTTTTAATTTCGAGCGGCGCGCCCATTGTGCAACAACCTAAGCCTTCAATCTGACAAGCAAGATTAATATTTTGCACAGCCATGTAAACACTGCCAATGCTGGTCAAATAGCGCTCATCAGCTGAGTTTTGGGAGTACGCAAAAATAAGAACCGGCGCTTCTCCCAACGTGAAAAAAAATCTTTCGGTAAAATCATAAAGCGACGGTTTAAGACGTTTTTGTAAAATATCTTTAATGCCGGTCCATGATTTCTGTGAGTATTTTAAATATTCATCGCGCTTTTGCCCTTGCACGACAAAAAAACGCCAGTTCTGGCGGTTCTTGCCTGAAGGTGCGTGCATCGCCGCACTTAAGATACGTTCGATCACATCTTGAGGCACCGGAGTTTTTTTAAATTGACGTATAGACTGACGAGATTCGACTATTCGGTAAAATTCTTCACGCATGATTTGACCCTTACAGTTGATTGTAACAAGATATAAAAAGATGTACACCGAAAATCCTGTCGAAAAACCACCGCGTACGAAGCTTATTCTAACACTTGTCGGACTGGCATTAGTCGGTGCTGTGTTATCTTCAATCCCGGCGGTTCAAAATCAGGTTCGCCAATTACTGACTTCGTCAGATCGGGTTATACTGGCACGGGTTAATGCTTATCTTGGGGCAGACCAAAAAGAATTTCTGATCTTAAAAATTAAAGATAATTCAGGCCTGCTGCTCGAGATCTATGAAATTCGAAAAGAAGATTCGAAGCAAATATTTAAACAGAATTTTCTATTGAGCCAAGATTCAGAAGCTTACATAACTCTGGACAAAAACACGACGAATTTAGCGCTCTCAGATGTTGATAAGGATGGCCAACCCGATATTTTAGCGCCTTCCGTTGACCGTAACGGCAACCTTCGTCTTAATACTTTCCGTTACAACCACGATTTAGAACAATTCGAAGTTCTTTCAGAAAAATAGTACCTTTTGAGCAGGCGCACATTCGCTAAGTCTAGCGAATGTGTTAGTGAGTTTTCGACGGCGGCGTTGTTGACGGTTCTTGTTTAAGATCTCTCCAAGATGTACTTTCACGGGCTTTTGCATTCATCTGATACTGCTGAACGGCCTTATTATGCTGAGCCAGATTTTCTGAAAACACATGGGTGCCATTGTTTTGGCTGACAAAAAATAAATACTTCGTTTGAGCCGGATTAAGAACTGCCTTGATTGATTCAAGGCCCGGGTTCGCTATCGGTCCCGGCGGCAGGCTGTCGATCGTATACGTGTTATACGGCGTGGGCGTCAGCAAATCGCGTTTTGAAATGTTGTTCGGCATTTTCTTTTGTTCGAGCGCAACACCGTAAAGCACTGTCGGGTCAGTTTGAAGCTTCATTTTAATTGCTAGTCGATTATGAAAGACCGAAGCCACCAAGGGCCGCTCGGCCCGAGCACCCGTTTCTTTTTCAACAATACTGGCTAGCGTGATGATTTGGTTTCGCGTCCACCCGTTCAACTTATCTTTTTCAGCACCGACTTGTTCACTCCAAACCAAAAGAAATCGTTTCACCATTTGAGCTACAATCAAGCGCGCACCTTCAAATTTGGTGAATTTATATGTTTCGGGATACAAATAGCCTTCAAGTGACGGGCGTTCCTCACCGAGCAATGATTTAATAAGCTCTTGATCTTGAACGATACTTAAAAACTCACCGGCCGAACAAATGCCGCCCGCTTCGAATATCGCCGCGATATCATAGATGTTAAGTCCCTCCGCAATCGTCATCGAGCGCCCCAAACTTTTACCTGAGACAAGAACACCTAAAATTTGATCCGGGCTCATGGATTGATTTAAAGAGTACTCGCCAACTTTAACATGTGAGGCTTTTCCAAGAAAACGCGCGTACATTTGAAACAACTGCGCGTTTCGAATTAGAGATTTTTCTTGTAGTCGATTGGCAATTTGAATGAGCGAAAGTCCGGGCTCAACTTCAAAAATAACTTCTGTGGTATCTTCACTCATCGGTTTTTTTAAAACCTGATAGCCCAAAAACGAAACGACCAACGCAAGTGCAACCAATACACTCAAAACACCGAGTCCTGCGACTTTGTTTTTCTTATTCAAGCGTAACTCCGGGTAAAAGCTTCGTGCGGTCTAACGTCGTCGGATCTTCAAGACTGGCTATCGGCACGGTACAATACTGAATCGCAAAATGGGCCGAAGGCCGGTCGTTACCGGATTTGCCCATTCCGCCGAACGGCAGACGAGAACTAGCTCCGTTGGTGGTGCGGTTCCAGTTCAGCAGACCCACGCGAGCTTGATGTAAAGCTGTTTCATAAAGCTCTTTGTTTTTTGTGAACAACGCCATAACGAGGCCGTACCCTGTTGAATTGACGATTTCGATGGTTTTGTCGAAGTCACTTGAACGGTAAATAGCAACATTAGGACCGAAGATTTCAGTTTTTTGATAAAGAGATTTTGGATCAAACGCTTTAACCAAGTGAATACTTGGCGTCACATAGTGCCCCTTGTAATCAAGCTCAAGCGCTTTACCCCGCATCAGGCTTTCAGAGTTTTCACGGTTAGCCATTTCTTGAAAGCGAATATACTTATCGACGGCAGCGCCGTTAATCAAGGGGCCCATAAATGCATTTTTTGACCAATGACCGATCGTCAGTTTCTTCGACGCCTGATAAAATTTATCTGTGAATTGATCAGCAATTTTGTCGTGCACGATGAGACGGGACGTCCCCGAACATCTTTGCCCGGTCGACATAAATGCGCCGACAAGCGTTTCGTAAACAGCTTTATCGATGTCGGCATCTTCCCATACGACCGTGGCGTTTTTACCGCCCATTTCGAGCGCCAGAATTTTCCAGTAATGTGTCAAAGTTTCTTGTTTGATTTTCAGACCGACTTCATACGAACCGGTAAATAAAATTCCATCGATGGATTCATGCGCAACCAGGCGGCGGCCTGTTTCAGCTTCGCCATGCACCAAATTGAAAACCCCCGCAGGAAATCCTGCTTTTTCAAACATCTGCGCATAAAGCTGACCTACGGCGGGCGTTTGTTCAGACGGCTTAAAAATAACTGTATTACCCGAAATCAGTGCGGGCACAATGTGCCCATTCGGCAAGTGGGCCGGAAAGTTAAACGGGCCGACAACAACCATGACTCCACGTGAGCGATAGCGAATCACGCCATCGACTTGTGGTAGAGCATTTGTAATGCGCTCTTCTTGAATCAGTTTGACCGATTCATTGAGCGTAATATCAATTTTAGCCGCTAAGGCTTTAGCCTCTGAAGTGGCATCCCACAGGGCTTTTCCAGTATCGCGTGCAATGGCTTCGGCCATTTGAGATTCGTACGCGACAAATACTTCTTTTAACTTAAGAAGGTAAACTTTTCTTTCATTCAAGGTCAATTTTGACCAAGGCATATAGGCTTCGCGCGCCGATTGGCAGGCTTTTTCGACATGATCATACTGATAAGTCACCGTCATGATCTGATCATTGAGATCGCCCGGACTGATGTCTTTAAACTGGCCATCCGGCTTTTCACCG
The DNA here is from genome assembly GCA_031429735.1 of Bdellovibrio sp. GTDB lineage: Bacteria > Bdellovibrionota > Bdellovibrionia > Bdellovibrionales > Bdellovibrionaceae > Pseudobdellovibrio. The sequence goes on from JANPAD010000484.1 coordinate 6,013, forward strand.
CGGATAAATTGTCCATTGATAAAATCGCCGGCAAATGGCATTGGTTTTAAATTACTCATTTGTTTTTGCTCCCAAAATCAAAAGGTGTGACAAATAAATTTTGATCCAGTTCAGCCTTCAAAAGGTCGCGGCTTTTTTGTGGAATTGACAAAACGCCGTCGCGGATTTCATAGGCGGTCAAAATGCAGCGCAAGTCATCTTCACCGTAACCGACTAAACCCTGAGCTTTGTAGACCGCGCCTTTAATTTCTCCCAAAGGCAAAGTTTGTCCTTTTTTAATCGGCAAAATATCTTTTGTCTTAGCGCCGTAGTGCGGACCACCGTCAAAAGGATCGACTTCATCTTTATATTCAAAGCCGATGCTTTCAAGAAGGTGTTGAGCCGGCTTGGTTGATTCTCCGACCCGGCCCAAAACTAAACGCGCCTTTGCATCAAGCAGGCTGAGGTAAATATCTTCCTCTGGAAATAGTGATTCAATAAATTCTTTGTTCGTTTGTGAAAGCAAATCGGCTTCTTGATAAGGCAAACCCGTAAAACGGCGCCCCAAGGCTTCCCAAAATTCGCTACGGCCCTCTTCAGTTAAAGGCGGCGTCAGTTCGCACAAAACGCGGTCTTCAAAACGGTCGGGATTCAGCGCCATGTAGACAAAGCGACTCAGTGAAATCTGCTTGCCGAGCCGTTCCGGACGACGGCGGTAAGATTTGTCGACCAATAGACCGCCAATTTCAGTAGGTCCGTCGGTGTCGATTTGAAAACGTAAAACTTGGTGAATAAAACCCAAACCCAAATCTTGTGAGAAGTGATCGCGTTTCAAAATTTTGAAATAGCAGTGGGGGCCTTCTTCGCTGCCGTGTTTGGCAATAATGAGAGAGCTTCCGACGACAGCGTTTTCTTCGGTGTCTTCGATGACGAAAATATATTCAGATTTATCTTTCGAGAGTTCTCCGGCGAATGACGCCCGACTACGCTCAATCTTATCACCTAAGACTTTTTTATTGCCCGGCAAATTCAACAAGTTGAATTGTTTAGCAAGGTCGGTGAGTTGTTGGAGGTCTTCAATTTGAACGGAGCGAATAATAAAACTCATAAGCAAAACCTTTCGACCATTTGTTCATAGAACTCTGTGACTTTGTCGAGATCAGAAATTTTAACGTGTTCTTGAGCTGTGTGTACATTGCCATCGCGAAGGCCTGCCCCAATACAAATACATTCAATACCCAACCGCGAAAATAGGCTGGCCTCGTTTGTGGAAGCCAACGCCGTGCAATTCGAGTCAAGTCCCTGTTTTTTTAAAATACTTTGCGCGGCTTTGATCAAGACGGAATTTTCATTTGTACGGAACGGTCTTTTATAATCTGTAATGACGAATTGAGCACCGACTTCTTCGCAAATATTTTGAATTTTCTTCATCCATAATTCATATTGCTCTTGGGTGATATTCGGTAAAATGCGGCACGACCCACCCAAACGCAGACTCTCGTCGGTCGTGCGAATCAAGCCGATACTCAGTGTCGAATGCGCGGGCTCGAAACCGTGATCAGTCTGCACCTTCATGTCATTTTCAACTTCTTGCAAAACACGGTAAATTTTATTGAGCTTGGAAACGCTCAGGTCTTTAACATGAGAGGTGAAATCGAGTTCGACCATGGCTTGATTAGGCACCATGTTAAAACGTGTGCCGCCGTCAGCTTCGATTAAAACAATATTTTCGGGCATTTTTTGTAAAAAATCGAACATTTTTTGAATGGCATTGTCACCTAAATGCGGCGTAGATGAGTGCGAAGACAGACCTGAGAAAAGTTTTGTTTCGGTGGTGACAGATTCGAGCTTAAGACGGTCTTCTTTGTACTGACGCTCTTCGAGGCTGATGGGAATGCGAATTTCAACAACGGCAAAACCTTTTGAAGCGTTGACAATTTTCATGTCCGTTGTTTCGCCGAGCAAAGCGTACTTTGCGTTGATTTTATTCTTACGGATGAGGCGAAGTGCACCCTGCATTCCGGTTTCTTCGCCGAAGGTGCCAATCAAGACCGGCTTCAACGAACCTAATTTTTTATTTTTCATCTTTTTAAGAACGTTCAGCTTACATAAAAAATCAAGCTTCACTTCAGC
>JANPAD010000485.1:0-2611 GCA_031429735.1 Bdellovibrio sp.
CAATGGGGCGATGAAGGTAAAGGTAAACTTGTTGACGTCCTCGCTGCCAATGCAGATATCGTGGTGCGCTTTCAAGGCGGTTCGAACGCGGGCCACACTCTTGTTGTGAACGGCAAAAAAACCGTTCTGCATCTGATCCCGTCCGGCATTCTGCACACAGATAAAATCTGTGTGATTGCCGCCGGCGTGGTGATCGATATTTTCGGCTTAACTGATGAAATTAAAAAATTAAAAGAAGCCGGCTTTAATATTACCTCTCAGCAATTGTTAATTTCAGACAATGCGACAGCCTTATTGCCTTACCATAAAGCTTTAGATAAAGCGCGTGAAGCGGCTTTATCTGAAGGTAAAATTGGTACCACAGGTAAAGGCATCGGCCCGGCTTACGAAGACCGCGCGGCCCGCCGTGCTTTAGTGATGGCCGATTTGTTTGACGCAAAAAATCTGATGGCGAAGCTTGAGTTTGTCTTAAAAGAAAAAAATGCGCTGTTCAAAAACATGTATGATCTACCTGAAATGACGGCCAAAGATATCTACGATCAGATTCAAACCGTGATCGAAGATTTGCGTCCTTACCGCACCGCTGACGTGAGCCTTCTGGTTTCACAAAAAATTAAACAAGGTAAACGCGTTGTTTTTGAAGGCGCGCAAGGCACTTTGCTTGATATTCACCACGGCACTTACCCGTTTGTTACTAGTTCGTCGACGGTGGCAGGTTCGGCTGCGATCAGTGCCGGCGTTGGGCCCCACCAGTTATCTAAAATTTTAGGTGTGTTTAAAGCTTACTGCACACGCGTTGGCAGCGGGCCATTCCCGTCTGAACTCTTAAACGACGTCGGCACTAAACTTCAAAAAGACGGACACGAATTCGGCTCAACAACCGGACGCGCCCGCCGCTGCGGCTGGCTTGACCTGGTGGCCCTGAAGTACGCTATCCGTTTGAACGGCATTAACAGCTTGGCCATGATGAAGCTTGATGTTTTAACAGGCCATGACCAAATCGGTATTTGCACGTCGTACAAAGTAAACAGCGAAGTGGTGACTGAATTTCCGACGGCGACGGATCTTGTGACCGCTGCTGAACCGGTTTATGAATACTTGCCGGGCTGGAGCGAAGATTTAACGAAAATCAAGTCTGTTAAAGATCTTCCGCGAAACGTGCTTAAGTTTATCGAATTCGTTTCGCAACAATGTGGCTGCCCGATTGATGTAGTTTCGGTAGGACCGGATCGCGACCAGACTTTGTGGATTAAGCCGTTATTTAAGGACTAAATTGGGCTCAGGCTTCGGTGAGCGACTTGGCTTGATTTAGGGCTTAATAAGTAGGGGCTTACCTTAAAGAGTGGTATGGTCAGGCTTCATTAGACCGAAACAGTTATTTATAGAATTTGTCGGTGCTTTTGAGATTGAGAGTTCTCATATGTCAAAGCCTACATTTCAAAAGCAGCCCCGCCAAACAAAGGCTAGTCTAACCGACGAACGCGGCAGAGCCGATGAATCGCGCCAGAATCAGGCTGAACAGCTTGAAAACGAAACCGACATCCAATTTACCAACGATCGCAAATCGGCCGACGAAGCCCGCACCGCACGCCGTACAGAAGCTGATAAGAAAATGAACTCTGCCCGCCAGCAGGTAAGTCATTCCGGAGAATCTGTGGGTTCAGTTCCTGCCGCTTCAACGCGTGTGATGGTCGAACGCAAAGCCGAAGATGACGCCATTCAAGTTGAAAGACTTGCGGTAGATCGTGCGCTGGTGCACGAACGAAATGAAAAAGAAATCGCCTTTCGTGACTTCTTAGGACAAGCCCGCCAATCCGGCGACAAAAACCTATCACAAGAACGTGCGCAAACAGATTTAGACGCCCTCACATCTAAAGGCCTGTTGACCGCTGAACAAGCGGCACACTCAACGACCCGCACGGCTTTGACCACGCGCGAAGAATTTTTAGCCATCGTCAGTCACGATTTACGTAACCCCATCGGAACCATTTCATCATGTGCCGAAATGCTGTTAGGTGAATTCTCAACGGCGCAAGTCGGCGACGAAGCCCGCCATTGGATTAAAATCATTGAACGTAACGCCAACACGTCACTGCGACTCATAGGTGATATTCTGGATATGGAACGCATTGCCGAAGGAAAGCTGGGGGTCAAACTTGCGAAGCACAGCCTATCTGATATTGTGCGCGAATCTCTTGAAAATTATTTTCAGATCGCGGTTTCGAAGTTAATTGTTTTAAAATCTGCCCCGATCACATTTCCGGATACGGTGCTTTGTGACCGTGACCGTATCGCCCAGGTTCTTTCAAACCTGATCGGAAACGCCGTTAAATTTACTCCTTCAGGTGGATCTATCACCGTCCTTGTTGAAGATCATCATAACCAACTGAAAATATGCGTGCGCGACACCGGCCACGGCATTGCCGACGACAAAAAAGAACATATCTTTCAGCGCTTTACCCAAATCGGAAACAAAGACCGCCGCGGGTTGGGTTTAGGCTTATACATCTCGAAGATGTTAGTTGAATCTCATAACGGCCGACTGTGGGTTGAATCTAAATTAGATCACGGCAGTTCGTTTTATTTCACATTGCCTAAAAGCGTGTAGTTG
>JANPAD010000486.1:0-3645 GCA_031429735.1 Bdellovibrio sp.
CAAAGACTCGACGGTCAAGAGTGCCCAATTTTAACTTTTGTTCGACACGGTATTCAGACAATTGTTTTAAAGCGTAGTTACGGTCAGCCGGATCTTCGGATTGATTGAACACGACCAGCAACCTGAATTCGTCAGTTTGCGCTTTATTAAAAGAGCAGGCTTTTGCAAATTTTGAAACCATATCGAGCGACAAATTACGTTTGCCTTCGATGATCATTTTCAGATAATTCGGCGATTTTATATCAGCTGCGGCCGAAAATAAGGCGTACGAATAAGGGCGTATGGCGGTGCGGGTTAAAGCCTTTTTAGCGTGGTAAAAATCAGCTAAAAAAAGACGGTAATCCATATAATCTGCTAAGGTGGGTATAGCGCTTGAAGTTGTTGAATTTTCAGGATTTTGATTTAACTGTACTTCAGAATTTTGCATTTAAGCCCCCTCGGATCAGATATAAAAAAACGCCTCTATTTTGAGTCTCATGAGGCGTCTTGTTTGACAAGAAAATACATATTTAAACTGATTAAAGCCTGAAAACTTAGCGGGGCTTCGCACCCCGCCCATTTTATTAACAAGCTTAGCGAATCACTAAGGTCACGTGCTCGATCGTCATCTCACCCGAAGTGTAAAGAACGATGCTGTCGGCGCCCTGGCCGATAGTAGGTTGGTTGCTGAGGTAAATTGACTGCGCTTGTGAATAACCGCTGACCATTTGAACCTGACCTGCATTGAAGCTGTTGATCAAAAGGCTTACGAAACTTGTTTGGTAAGTTGCGCGACCTGTGATGATCACTTGCTGAATGCGATAACCGCGGTAGGCGCTCAGGTTAACAAGTGAACCGATATCAAGACGATCGTTACCGCGCATAGAGCGGTAAACATTCACTTCGATATTTCGGCCATAACCCGGATTTGACGGAGGAGGATTATAGCCACCGTTGCTGCGAACTTCGATTTCAATTTCGTCGATGTAAGTGCCGCCGCTGATTGCCAGGCGAACGTCACGAGCATTGCGATCTAAAACAATCGAAGCTTGCGGATACATACTTAATTGGTAACCAGGATTAACTTGCTGAGCCTGAATGCGACCATCAACCAACAATTGAGCCACTGTTGTTCCGGGAGTTGTCGGGCGAAGTGTCGCGCGAACTGCAACGATTTCAAAACCTGAATAATAACCCGAATTCAAACCCGCTAAACGACGCAGATCAATTTGTTCATTATAAACTGAACGGCCCAAATAGATGTGGCGAGTTTCAGAACCATAGCCCGGATTACTTGGCGGGTTATAGGGTGGATTGCTCGGTGGATAGTATGGAGGTTGGCTTGGGTAAGGGTCACTTGGATAGGGGTCGCCTGGGTAAGGATTTCCTGGATAAGGACTGCCCGGACGTGGCTCGTGACCGTGACCTGGACCATGACCATATCCTGGACCTGGGCCTATACCGCCACCACCGCCATGACCCAGAGAAGGGCCCGGAACAAGCTGAGCTTGAGCGATCGAACCTATTGAAATGACAAGTAAAAGTGCTTGGATCAAATTTTTCATATGCAAAGTTCCCCCAGTGCAATGTTGGTTGGTTAAATCAATTAACACTTCTTAGAGCAACGTACGTGCCCCGATTTTGAGATTAAAACAGGGCCAAGCTGACATCATCAATTGAATGGAGTAGTTTAGCTCAACATGAGTGAATCCAATAACTTTTACAGCCTTGATCCGAACCTCATTTTAGAAGTTGCTGAAAAAAACGGCTACTCGCCAACGGGTGAACTCATCCAACTGAACTCGTATGAAAATCGTGTTTTCGATGTACGGCTTAATTTAAACGAAGGCACTCCGCTACACGCCCTTCAAGATCGCGGTTCGCTGATTGCAAAATTTTATCGTCCCAACCGCTGGACACGCGAAACCATTTTAGACGAACATCATTTCATCGCCGAACTTCGCAGTAACGATATTGAAGTGGCTCCGACATTAAAATTAAATACCTCATTTGATTCAATCGGCGAAACGCACGGCATGTACTTTAGTTTTTTTGAAAAAGTGCGCGGCCGCCTCGTGCAAGAGTTAACCGAAGCCCATTTGCTGAAGCTCGGCCGCTGGCTTGCGCGTCTGCACAATGTCGGATGCCAGAAAAAATCTTTACACCGTGCTACTCTAGGGCCAACGAACGATAATAAATGGGACATACTGGATAAATTGCTTGAACGCGTTTCACCTGAAGTGGTCGGCCGCTATGAAGAGGCTGCCATTACTATTTTTGAAAAATTAGATGAAGAACTTTTGAATCACAATTTTATTCGCACGCACGGCGACCTTCACCGCGGTAACATTCTTGAAAATTCCACGGGCGATTTTATCGTGATCGACTTTGACGACATGATTAACGGGCCCGAAATGCAGGACTTCTGGATGCTTTTACCAAGCGCTGAAGCCGAAGGGCCTGAATTTGAAGCCTTAGTCAAAGGTTACAGCGATTTGCGCCGCTTTCCGGAAGAACAGCTCAACTTGGTGCCGTTACTACGCGGTTACCGCATTATTACTTACGCGATGTGGATTATGAACCGCTGGAGTGACCCGAGCTTTAAAAAAGTGTTTTCAGAATTCGGTGAATACAGCTACTGGGCTGAAGAAACTGAAAGTCTTGAACGCATATCTTATAAAATTTAGTCTTCTGAATTTGCTGAATTCGTACTGAAGCTGACATCAAGCGAAATTAAATCGCCAAACACCGAACGAACCTGTGTCGGGATATCATTCGAAGAAGCGAGCGAACACTTGAAATTAAAAATTAGGTCTTTTCCTCCGCTCATCACTATTTCTGATTCAGCTGACTTGCGGTCTTCACTGGCTTTTTCGCTGATTGAAACGACTTCCAAGCGCACGTCGTCTTTTGGTTTTTCAGTCGAACTTAAAAGCGAGCAAACTGATTTTTTCTTTTCTTGAATTAAAGCCGTCAATTCATCTTGTGTGTCTGCGCCGAGAGCGACATAGCCATCCAAAATATACATGTGCCCGTCTTTATTTTCGGGGCCGAGCTGATGTGCAAGTTCATTTGTTATTTGGTAAATTTGATGTTGCGATAAAGTTGTTTGCGCGATCAAGTCTTTATCTTGAGCGGCTAGATCGACAATATCGTTGGTTTTTTCTGTGACCGCTTTTACACGTTTAGCTAATAGAACATCTTCAACTTTGAATGATTGAATTGAATAACGTGTTTTTTTTGAAGCACCCGCCTCTTTGATAAAACAGCCGGTGATGGTCTTGCCGTCCACGCGCGTACTGTTAATTTCTTTGATGACCGCGTCTGTTTTAGGTTTCAACGCTTGTATTAAAACTTGAAGCGCGTCTTTTTCAGGTTGAGTCAGCGGCTTTTGAGCTGCGGCCGTCAATGAAGCGTTGATCGGGGCTATGGCTTTGGCCCGTTCTTCAATTGCGGAAGCTATATCTTTTGTGCATTCGGTATTTGCATCAGTTATATTTTGTTGCGAATTAGCTTTCGGATCATACAGGGCTTTGATAGAGCGTTTCGAAGCGTTGTCGCAAGCTGTGGTCAGCAAAAATGCAGAAGCCATCATTCCACTTACGAATATTTTTATAAGTGTTGATGGCTTCATCGTTCAATTCCTCGGTTATTAAAAATTACTGA
>JANPAD010000487.1:0-1519 GCA_031429735.1 Bdellovibrio sp.
TCTAAAACGCCACCATGGCCCGGCATAATAGAGCCCGAATCTTTGACTCCTGAAACGCGCTTGATGAGAGATTCAAAGAAATCTCCGATTTGCCCGAATAGACCGCCCAGTAAGCCACACGTGATAAATACCCAAAGCGCGGTATCCGGTATAAAATTCTGAAAAGACAGAGCCGCAATTAATGAAAAAATTAATCCACCTACAGCACCTTGCACACTTTTATTCGGCGAAAGAGCCGGAGCAATTTTAGTTTTGCCCATTGTTACACCGAAAATATAAGCGCCGATATCCCCTGCGAACACAACACAAAGCAAACAAAAAAACCACTGTAGACCGTGCGTTGAACGTGTCATCCACACAACGGTAGCGGGTAGAAAACTTGTGTAAACAAGACCCAGGCAGTTTTTAGCCACGAAAGTTAAAATTTGATCGAGATTTTTAAAAGCCTTATGAAAAACAACTCCGAAGCTGGCCACAATGACAAAACTAAATATAATTGCGAAATTGGTCGCATACTGAAACTGTTCGCGCGTAATAAAAATGAAAATACCGGTCGCAAGGATCACAAAAAATCTTTTTACGAAGGGCGGATACTCACCGCTAAAAAACATACGGGCTATTTCAAATGAGCCGCGCGCCACCACAAAAAGAGTTAAGAAAAAAACACCTTCTTTTTGAAAGTAGTAAATTGTCGCGAATAATATGAGAACGGCAATAACGGCCGAAACCGCCCTAGACGAGAGATTCTTCATTTTTACTGAAAATCTTTCCGAATCTTCGTTCGCGGCCCAGATAGTGCTTAATGGCGGCGTTAAAATCCTGGGTCGTGTAATCAGGCCAAAGAACCGGGCTGAATGAAAGCTCGCTGTAAGAAGCCTGCCACATGAGAAAATTCGAAAGACGCGATTCACCGCTTGTGCGGATAATCAAATCGGGGTCCGGAGTTGCAGAGGTCATTAAGTGATCCGAAATGCTTTTTTCGGTAATTTGGTCAACAGAGAGGTCACCGCGACTCACTTTTTCGGCCAAGGCTTGGGTGGCCTTAACGATTTCTTGGCGGGAACCGTAGCTGATCGCGAATGACAAATGCAGGCCTGTATTGTTTTTAGTCAAGGCTTCCGTTTGGCGAATCGCTTTTTGAACTTGAGTCGGAAGTTTGCTGACTTCTCCGATCACATCAAATCGGATATTTTTTTTGTGAAGATTTTGCGATTCTTTTTGTAAGTAGCGGCTCAAAAGGCGCATCAGAAAAGAAACTTCAAGCTCGGGTCTGAGCCAGTTTTCAGAACTGAAGGCGTACATAGTTAAATTTTTAAGTCCGAGATCTGCCGCATGTGTAATAATTTTTTTTGCAACACGAGCGCCTTTAATATGACCGAACGTGCGGTCACGATTACGCATCTGAGCCCAGCGTCCGTTTCCATCCATTATAATTGCTACGTGTTGCAGTTTTTTTAACATCGAATTGCCTAATCAGATCGTCAGGATTGATTTTTCTTTTTCTTCGGCAATTTGATCG
>JANPAD010000488.1:0-4276 GCA_031429735.1 Bdellovibrio sp.
AATAATGTCCATTTTTGTCATCAGTTCAATTGGTCAGGCGGCTAACTTTAAAACTGTTCACCTAAACCGCAAGGATCTTGCGACCGCCACCAAGCTTCTTAAGAAAGAAAGAGCATCCGGTGATATCGATGAGGATCAGAGCTTTAAAATTTCCTCAGCTCAGAAAGGACTAGAAAATCACTATTTGGTGAATTCTGCTTCGACAGATCCGAACAAGCCCGGCTTCAATTCTTTTATTATTGATCTAAAGACATCGAAGGTTGTGAAATTACCTGATCATCCAGTCTTGGAAGATTCCTTGCCAGAACTAGTTGCCGTGGCCTTTCGAGATGTTCAGGACCATGGAGATCGAGCGATAGTTATCGACGCAAAAGCAACTGTTGGTGTAGGGCCAGATTCAGGTTCTGAATTTCATGTATTTGGAATCTATTTGCCAACCGAAAATGGAGGTTGGAGCATCGATCATGACTTACAGAGATATATCAGTGGCAAAGAAAGCTTAGACTCTGTAGTCAAATCAGCTGCTGCCTATTTCGAAAAGAAAAAGTAAGCTGCTCCATAACCGCTAGTGAACGAATCAAAGCATGGTCAGTTAGTCGTATTAGAACTGATTTTGCGACGCTCTAGTTTCATTACCTAACTGACAATAGATCGACGCCGGCATAATTTTAATAAATGGAAACCACGCGATTTATCCCTCTACTTATTGTGACTTTCATATTTATGTCTGGCAAAGGAGCTCAAGCAATGCGAGCGGAAAACAATCTTGAAATAAAAGTCTCAATTTCTGGAAATGGTAGACCTCAACACCATCAATTTCATAAGAATAATCTGTAGAATCCAGTAAGCGTATTCGCAAACGGCACTTCAGATAACTTAAAGACCATTCTACCTTTGATTGCTGATAGTGGTATAGCGCTACCCGTAACTGAGCTGTCCAGCCCTTTGTGTTTTAGCAAGACAAGCGTTTCGTTTGGAACATCATAAGGACCAAACTCAATTTCCATTTCCCGTACAAAGTCTTGATGCCCGCAATCGGTCGACTTTTCGTTTAACATGACTTGATATCCTCTAGTTTCCAATTTATTGCCAGGAAGTCCACAGACAATTCCAACGACAACGCCGCTACCCGATTGGTAAGTTACGACGTCACCAAAGTTTAAAGACGGACTTAAATGCGTTACGTAGAAAAATTCATTCGGCTTGATTATCGCACCCATGGAATCGTTTGATCCCATATCAAAAATATTCCCAGGAGATAGGAACCGAACGCCAACAGAGGTCAAGGACACTACAATAACCCACGCCAATAGTCCTTTTGTTACTTTTGGCGATTGATCGCTCCTTAAAATGTCGCGAATAGAAAACGAAATCAGAGAAGCCCAAACAGATAGGAAAATTCCAAGTGTCACGAAGAACACGACCGGTCCTAAAATGCCGACCGCACGGTAAGACCAACCGGCAAACCAAAACATTATGACAGAGAAGAGGCCAAGCCTGTATTTGCCCAGCATTGCGGGTCCGACACCAGGAGTGAATGCCAACAGCACAGATAATATTTTCTTCATACAGAAATCTTAGACGTTATTAAAAGTGTGTCAAAACCAAACATCACCAATGCAACGGCCAATCGGCTCTATTGTGCGTTTAAAGCTGGCCTATTGGTTCGCATTTAGGAATATAAGTCTTTATGGCTACTACGAGGACACTTTTGTCGCGAACAATTTCTATTTATAAAAATTAACTGTTTGCCACCATCTGTATTCAACAACAAAATGAGATCATGACTCAAAATAAGTTGGCTCGTCCTTTTTTTGTATTACTTCTGACTCTATCAATAAATTGTGCTGGCAAGCCCATTGTCAAAAAGAAGTCAGCTATCTTTCCTAAAGAAGTTAGCGCATTCATTCTCCGGCGTGATGACTGTGACCATTTCCGAGGTGAAGAGGCGACGGACGATCAGAGAGCTTCAGAACTGAAAGCTGCTATGGAAAAATCTTGCAAAGGTACCGACGCTGAACTTTCAGGGCTGAAAATGAAATACGAAACCGACAAGCGAGTCATGCAAAAACTGAAAAGTTACGAAGACGATATAGAGTGATTTCGCAAATTTGAGCGGTGCAAGCTACATATCCAAATGACTCGACTATTTTTCGGAAATTTTTTTATTTTGATCTACAGAATAAGATTTCTTGTTTAACTTACTTGTTACTGTTGCAAGAAATTTGTGTTTCCCTGTTAACTGAATGACAATCTGCCAATTCGAAATATCGCAAATATTTGGGAATCCGTCTTTGTTATAATTTAACTCTTGAACATTAGCGGTGTAGTTAGAATCCTCATGCCGGAAAGTTTGGGCGGCATAAATTCTTTGAATTAGCTCTTTCCCTGTTTTGTTTGTGTGCCGACAGGGTTTCTCGCTCGCCTGTGCAAATATCGACAAAATTGCCGTCAGTAAGATGATTTTCATAATCGAGCCCTCAGCTTTGAAGTTAAAGATATTATAGCAGAATGAAGAGGCATTGGTCATTTAAGGATCGAAGTCCTAGAGAATCGTTCTCGCGTAATACTGATTTGGTGCGCGAGTCGCCGAAGTAGAAGAACCAAAAAATTACATAAGCAGCGATTCAATTCGATCTGAGCCTGTATTATTAATTGAATTTGAAGCTTTTCCAGAGCCGAAAGCTCTTTTTTCAGAGCAACTCAGGGGCATCGTAAAATGCAGTCAATCAATTGCTGCCGCGGCTCATAAAATAGGAATATCGGAGGGCTTTGTTAGGCAAAATACAAAGCGCAAAATTAAACTGATACCGTAAGTTTTTTTAGCAATTTTGCGAGACCATATTTATCAAGTTTCTTATTTGCTATATCTATCATGGCTTTGTAAAGAAATTCTTGAGGGTCTTCGATTTCGATAGAATTGAAATCTAAAAATACCAAAGCCGAAGCCAGTGCCGTTCTTTTATTGCCGTCAACAAAGGGTTGGTTTTCAGCAATATGAAAAGCATAGCAGCGGCCATTTCATAAATTCCATCATGAACATAATCACCACCGAAAGAAGCCTGCGGCATATTGAGTGCGGATTCTAATAAACCTTGATCGCGAATACCAGAGGCTCCGCCATAACGATCAATTTGCAACTCATGCAAAAGCAATACATCATCAAGGTTTAGAAATTTAAATTCAGAGCCGCCGTTCATTTTGCCAGTTTCTTGAAAGTTGAATCGTGCTTTTTCATAATTTTTTCGGCAGCCGTACGAATGCTTTTTGATCTGTTGATAGGTTCAATAATCAAGCGAGAACCATCGGTGGTCATTTCAAGTTCGGTTTCACGGTCAATTTTAAGAAGTTCTAGTATGGGTTTTTCAATCACAATTCCAAAGCTATTACCTACGGCAGAAAGTTTCTTTTTCATATATTCTCCAGTACTTACGAAAGTATAACATATGTATAACCAAATAAAAAGAGGCATTTTTGGGGATCTTATACGGCTGGAGCCATTATAATTGAGCACATGCCACTAAATGCCTGTTCTTGAATGATTTTTTTGATTTACCAACGATTAAAAAAGAAGAGCCAAAAGAAGAGCCCGTCTTCGGAATGATATGTTACCTATGTGTCCGGTATGGACCTTTGACATTTGGTGCGCGAAGGGGGACTTGAACCCCCATGCTTTTGGGCACTGGCTTCTGAGACCAGCGTGTCTACCAATTCCACCATCCGCGCATTTTGGATGAGGCTTCCGTAGAAGAAGCCTTTAATTTTAAAAACTATTTTTCAGCAATTAATTTTTTGTAATCAGGAGAGCGCATCAAGTTAGCTAATTCTTTTTCAGAATCCATCTCGATACGAACCAACCAACCTTCATTATTCGGATCATCGTTTAATGAAGAAGGGTCATCTAACAAAGCTGAATTAACTTCGATCACTGTGCCCGATACCGGCGCATACAAGTCAGAAACCGCTTTAACAGATTCAACAACGCCGAAGGTTTGGTTTTGTGTTACTTTTTGTCCTTCTTCAGGAAGATCCACATAAACAACTTCGCCTAATTGATCTTGCGCGAACTCAGTAATGCCGACAGTGACGATGTTTTCGTCAACTTGAGCCCATTCGTGGTCTTTCGTGTAGTAAAAATCTTCAGGTACATGCATTTGGCCCCCAATTAGTTCTTTTGTACAAAAGGCGTTTTCACAACATTCGCTGCGACTAGTTTTCCGCGGATATCTACGTAAAACTTCGAACCTTCCGGTGAAAATGACGATTCAACATAAGC
>JANPAD010000489.1:0-4570 GCA_031429735.1 Bdellovibrio sp.
GCATATTCTATTTTCTTTTTAATAGCCTCATTATCTATCTTTTTAAGTTCCTGCTTTACTTTTTCCAATTCTCTGTTTGCATTTTGCAGTTCTTTTTTAACATCTGCATTGATCTCATCAAAATTGATATTATCCAATTCCCTTTTTACTTCTGACAATATTTTTTCGGTATCAATTTCTTTCAAAGAAGATTCTACTTCCTGCATGATCTTGTCCAAATCAACCTGCTTTAAACTTAATCTTATTTCCTGATCTATCTTATCGAGATCAATTTTTTTAAGTTCATTGGCTATGTCCTTGTCGAGGTTTTCCGAAAGCCTGTCGAATTCTTTCATGGTCATTGATTTACCTTTCTTTTTTAAAGGAACTGTATCCTGGAATTCAGCGGATTGCTCCAGCATTGAATGAACGAACGGACTGTCCTGGAATGAAAGCGTGATGATGCCTATCAACAAGGCACCTGCGATACCCGCAACGGCGCTTCGTATAAAGTGATGGAAAAACTTGGAATGAAACGTGTGGGTTTAGTTAAAGACGATAGGTTCGTCAGAGGCCTTTCGCGCGACAGTTACCGCTACGAAATATTAAAGGCCGGTTTTTAACTGTCTAGTCATTATTCGCAACAATTTTTATGAACAATAATTTCTCGGACCTGACGATCGCTGTTTATTTTAAAAACAATCTGCCAAACTTCTTTTGGCTGATCTTGAATAATATAGGCCGGATATGAATCTATAAAATAAAATCCGTCGTATGACCCAAAATTATCAACAATATATTTTTTATTTTTTCCAATTAAAGATTTATCAGTCAAAATTGAATAGGCCATTTTAGACTTAATCGAATAGTCGCCATCTTTAAACTTTGTCATATCAAGAGACTCTTGCCCCCATTTTTCAGCGACTTGGTTCGCGGACATCGTCTGTCCTTTCCAGAAGGACTGCGCCATAAGTGCGGCTGATACACCAAATACGATAAGAGAAATAAGAAAGACTTTTCGTTTTATCATGGAAGACCTCCATTTTTACCATGCTTAGGCGCTAATATACTAAACTTATTTGATTTGAGTCCGTCCTTAAAAAACTGGAGCAACTCTGCATCCGTAGATTTAGGGTTTGTTTTAAAAAACATCATTCCAACTGAATTATTCTTCAAATCCATTTGTCTTTCATCGTCTGGTTCATCAGGCGTATTTTCGTGGGCATTTAAAATAGTTTTCGCTTGCTTTAAGCCAAACTTTCGACTTAGCAAAACAGACCAGTAAAAATGTCTACATGCATCGCTTTCATCGTTTTTGCTGCTTTTACCATAAATTCCAGCACAAACAGTCTCAGCCTCCCAAGTTAAAGCGTAAGCCGCTAGACAAACAGAAGCATGAGATCTACAGAAAACAATTTCATCACGAGTTAACCCATAAGATTGTAGAAGATGATCTATCTCACTGCTTGCACCACATAATTTATCGCAACTTTGTGGACACAAAAAAGTAGATAAATCTGTTCTTGCCGTTAAACATGATGAAACGCACTGCTCGCCTTTAGAAATTTTACTTTTGACAAACCAGTCGTCACACACTGACGCCCGCACTTGAAAAGACAAAGCCAACAACAGGATTAAAAGTGATATACCGGCCATGATAAAATACTGTAACAGATGTTTATACTTTTCAAGCACAAACATAAGCGTTCAAATCGAGTGCCGGGCTAACGACACAAGAGGGCAAGCCGAATTCCGAAGCTCGGATTTCATCGACAAGCCCGTTTACATTTAAAGATACATCTTAAACAAAGATCGAAACTAGCGGCAGTCGTTCAACGAAGCCACCGGCTGAAGTCCGGCAACACCATCATGCAAAATAGTTGCGCCGATACTTGCAACGAGTCCGCCCGAAACAACTTGCGCCGCATAGCCGTTGATTGTTTGCTGGCTGTACATCGCCGTATTAATTTCCCCGGTTTGTTTTTGACTGACCAGGCGAAGTTTTGCGACGACTTTACCTTTATTTAATATGACGGCCTTAGAACCTGTAATTTTCAATTCAACACCTTGGTTCGAAGCTTCGTTAGCTTTCTTGCAAGACAGTCGTTCGACTTCAGGTTTAGCAAAAGCAAAAACAGAGGCGACAGTGACTAAGGTCATCAATACAAATTTCATAAATACTCCTGGGAATTGGGTTAAGGATTCTTGTGTAAAGCGGCATCTTAAACAATCACAGGCCGCGGCGCCACTGTCAGTAATCAGACAGGTAAAAAGTTTAAAAAACCCAAAGCTTTCACCTTTTTATATGTCAAAAAACCTGACATCTGGCGCATCCTTCCCGCGTCGACTACTGTTCTTAACTTAAACCTTATAAAACTTAATTTTGAACCGGAGATCACATGCGCGCTCTTTCACTTTTCAGCACAGCCGTTTTGCTTGTTACGAGTCTTCAGGTATCGGCCGCGACTGCAGACCAAAGTTGGTCGTGCGTACGTGATGAACGTGCGACCGCTCTACGCTCGAAGAATTCACGAACCGATGAAAGCCCAATCACAGGCCTTAAAATCGAAATCAAAGATGCTCAATTAGTCGACGGACAAATCACCGGTTGGGAAAACGCCGACTGGAAATTTACCGAACCTTCTCCATCGGGCCGTAACGACCCTTCCTTTGAAGCGGTTCTTGAAACCAAACGCAGCTCGGGCGAAACCGTTGTTGTCAGTATTAATTCAGACAGCTGGGATCACTACAATTACACCGTCCGCCTCAACACGCGCACAGGCCAAGCGACCGTTGATGAAGCCATTCAACAGGATTGCCGTAACCCCGCTTCGGGCGTGGCTGTTCTGAACTGCCAACGCAGCCAATAACTGCGCGTTTGCCGTCTCAAGATGATAATTTAACGCCGGCCTGTTAACTGATATTCGGTTTTGTGCGACGATTAATTATGGGAAGAATCATCATCGCTCTCTTACTGACCTATTCGGGCCAAGTTTTCTCTCGCGTTCAAATTCAGCCCCAACTTTTAAAACATATTGAGAATTTCGGTGCGAATAAGACTGCGGCCTTGGCCTGCATCAATGGAGAACCCAGCCCTGAACCTTCTATCGGATGTGTTCAGGCTTATCGCTATATGTTCGATCTTTGCAAAAAACGTCCCGATCTTCGCATCGACCGCCGCTACGATAAAGATTCGCGTCACTTCCTGACGGAAGCTTGCGCCTACCACGACAGTATGGCCGACCATTTGCTTGAGCTTTTCGATATCGACCGCAACAACTGTGCGCCGGGCTTCGAAACCCCGGCTGATGGATTCAAAACCGTAGCACAGAGTGCCGACCTTCTGGACGAGAGCTCGGTCTACTATTACAGCGTCCGCTCGTGCGCGAGTTATCAGAGCTATATCAATCTTTGCGCTTACATCGACGGTGACTTCAAAAACCTCATGCCGAAAAGCTATGACAAATTACCGCTGCTCGACTTTAGCTCCGGCGTTCAAGCTTCAAAATGCAAACCGAATAGCAACGGAGAAAACGGTACAATCGCCAGCTTCAATCAGGACTTGGTGAAACTTGCACGCGGCGGAACGACCAAGAATGTTTACGAGACAGTTATTGCCGACTACCGCATCCGCAAACCCGCAGGACAGCTGACGCTTTCGGCTTGCGATGATCTTCGCACAAGCTACCGAAACTTGCGCTGTAACTTTTTTGAAGACGAAAAAAATAAACCGAGAAGCGTGATCGAAGATGAAGAAGATAGAAAAGATGCCCGGGCCGCCGAACGAAGCAAAAACGGAGGCTCAAGCCGTGGCGGCAGCAACTAGCCGCCCCTTCCTTGAACAGAAATATTAAAGCGAGCAAGATTTCAGAACTAGATTTTCAAGCCAGATGTGCGATGAAACCGGAGAAGATTTTAAAGCCTTATCGGTTTCTTGCAAAACCACCAATGAGTCTTCAAGCTTTTTCATCGTCCACAAACGAGCCTGATCGCAGTAGCTTTCAATGAAGTACGCCGGCAAACCGGTCAGTGTCGCAAGTTTCGCGCCGCCCAAGCCTTGATCCATACCCGCACGCACAGTCAGCAGCAAACGCATATGGCGGGCTAACAAAGCAATAATCGCCGGTTCGTTTTGCCCTTGATCTAGCATGTTCACCAGTTGCTCTAAGGCTTTCACCCGGTCACGAAGACCGATGGCATTGGTAAAATCAAAAACGTTTTCTTCGCGGCTGACGGTAATGACCGCGTTGACGTCGGCCAATTCAATGGTGCGCCGAGGCTGAATGTACTCACCTATTTTGTAGATTTGATTTTCAAGTTCGGTCAAATTGCCGCCGACTAAGCGGTGTAGTCGATGAATGGCATCGTTGTGAAGAGTCAGTCCCATTTCGCGGCCGATATGGGTGATCCATTGCGGGTACTGGTTGTCGTAAGGTTTTTTAAATTCAATCGAAACCGTGTTTTCAATCAGAAATTTAATACCTTTTTTGCGCTTGTCGACTTTTTCAGCGAATAAAACCAGAACTGTTGAATCAACCGGGTCTTTGACCATTTTTTCAAGTTCGGCAAATTCAGACTCTTTAAAGTCTTG
>JANPAD010000490.1:0-8888 GCA_031429735.1 Bdellovibrio sp.
CGACAGACGGTACGTGCCACATGCAACTGACTGGCAATCATGTGACCCGAAGGTAAAATAAAGTTTTTAAGCACAGGAAGTTCGGCAGAGTATTGATCAATCCATTTTTCAAGCCGCTCGATGTGCTGGTTTTTGATCTGCGGAAGTTTTTCAAAAACAGAACGTTCCCCCGTCGCCAGCAGCGAGCCCACCGAGAAAAGCTGATTTTGGATTATTTCAAGTTCGCTTTCAAAGTGCGACCAGGCGTCGAGATCGCTGGCGACAGAGTTTGGAGAGTCTTCAATCAGCAGCATGGCTTGGCTACGAACCACACCTAGACAAGAATTCAGTTCATCAACAGAACCGTAAGCTTCAACCCGAAGGTCCGATTTATCTACTTCGGTACCGTCTACAAGTTTTGTCTTTCCCTTATCGCCGGTTTTTGTGTAGATTTTCATATAGGTTTATTGCAAACGAGGAAGCCTCATGAGTCAAACAGTTCCGTTTTTTATTTCAATTCCGCATTCCGGTGAAAAAGTGCCGCCGCAAACACCGTGGCTGCAGCATCTTCCAGAAGTGCTGTTGATGTCGGATGTGGACCGTTATGTGGATCGTTTATATCAACCGGTGATTGAAGCGCTCGAAATTCCCAGTCAAAAGACCGAATGGCATCGTTATGCGGTCGACTTAAATCGTATTCCGGCCGACATCGATCAAGCTTCGGTGATCGGCGCGATCAAAAAAGCCGGTTCGCATCCGGATGGTTATCATTGGGTCATGACCAAACACGAAGAAATATTAATGCCGGCACCGATGACCTTCGAAGTGCACCGCGAACTAACTCATCTGATCTATGAACCTTTTCACTTAGGTCTTCGAAATCATTACGAGTCTTTTAAAAAATTAGGTTTTCAAAATGTCTTTCAACTTGATGTTCACTCGATGCCTTCAAAAGGCACGCGACTGCATCGCGATCCCGATCAGGAGCGCGCCGACGTTGTGATCAGCGACTGCAACGGCGTCAGTTGTCATGCGGCTTATCGCGACCTTGTGATCGCGGCTTATGCAGTTGCGGGCTTTCGAGTCGGTTACAATTGGCCGTACATGGGAGGCCGCGTTACCGAACAGTATGGTCAGCCACAAATCGGTCAGCACGCAATCCAAGTTGAGCTGAGCCGACGACTTTATATGGATGAAGTAACTAAACAGATTTTACCCACGCATGAACAGATTCAACAGAAACTCTCAGCCGCTGTGGCCTACATCAAATCCGAACTACCCAAAATAAAGATTTCGCTGTAGCCTGACCCGGCAAATGGTATTTAAAAATAAGCATCTGAATAAATTCTGGCGTTTTTCAAGCTCATTTCAGTTGGGAATTCCGATTTTAGCCACTATTGCGATTCTGACCGCATGGGGAACGATCGTCGAATCTCAGTACGACGCCCTTGCCGCAAAAAAAATAGTTTATGGCAGCTGGATGATGTGGACCGCCATGTGTCTGCTGATCTATAACTTGACCATTGTTGTCGTAGACCGCTGGCCATGGAAGCTGCGGCACTATCCTTTTATTCTCGTGCACGCCGGAATCATTACGCTGATTGTGGGGGGGTACATTACAGGTAAGTACGGCATAGACGGGCAGATGGTCGTGCCTGTCGGCGGCAAAAACGGTTTAGCCACCATTTCAAATACGGACATCGCAGTTTACGCTACCTTTGACGGCGATCGCTACTCCAAAATGTACGACCGTGAGGTCGACTTCTTTGATCATCCGCCAAGTGTTGAAAAGCCTTTCATCGTTGACATGGGAGTTGATCAAATCAAGATCATCGACTACGCCAAGTACGCAGTGCTTGATAACAAAATTAGAAAAACCACAGATGCCGGCGCCGGTGCTTCAATCCGTTTTCAATTGATGAATGCCAACGTCAAACAGGTCGAACAAATTACGCAGCCTAAAAAAGACCGCACGGCTTCGTTCAATTTTGGTCCGGCCCGTGTGAACTTAGGCCCCGTGCCCGCTGAGCGCCCTTTAACAAATGAAATTTTTCTAACTCCGATGGACGATGAAAAAGTCACGTACACAGTTTTTCATAAAGACCAGGCGAAAGCTTTCAAACAAGGTCAAATGAAATTAGGCGATGTGGTGCTGACGGGCTGGATGGGGCTTGAGTTGCGTCTGTTAGATTATCTGCCGAAAGCCTCTGAAGAGTACGAAGTCATCCGCCGTGAAAGTCCGACCGATCTGACAACATCCGCTATTCTGATTCAGCACCGAGATATGCAACGCTGGGTGGCCTTGAACGACATCGTGAAACTCTTTGCTGATTCAAGTGCATTTTTGATGAGTTACCAGAACCGACGTATTCCGGTGGGTTTTGATTTGAAACTGGATAGATTCGATATTCAAAGATACCAGGGCACATCGAAAGCTAAAGAGTATGCCAGCCAGGTGACGGTTGTTAAGAACGATCAAAATATTTCAGGTCTCATTTCAATGAACGAGCCAATGAAATACCAAGGTTACACGATTTATCAGGCGAGTTTTCAGGAAGACCCGAACACACGCGAGCCGATCGCTTCTATATTTTCAATCAATCAGGACCCCGGCCGCGTAACGAAGTACATCGGGTCACTGATTTTGTCTCTTGGTATCGTGTGGCTGTTTTATCAACGGCGGAAAAAGGCGACTGCAATATGAATTTAAGTAGGGGTATCAAAAGTCTTTCGATATTTTTTATTTTTATGTTCTCAATGGTGACAAGCTCGGTGTCTATGGCCAAAGCCGGTGATGCCATCCGCTACTTGCCGGTGCAAGATGCTGGTCGGGTGAAGCCCTTTGATACATTTGCCAAAGAAACTCTTCAGCTTGTTTATGGCAAACAAACTTACAAACCGCAAGAGGGTGGCAAAAGTGTTGAAGCCCATTGGGTTGTTTTGACCTGGATGTTGTCGCCGGAGAGTTGGGTTGGTCGTCCACTTTTTGAAGTTAAAAACAAAGATATTTTGCAAAAATTAGGGGTTGAATCAGCCAGCAGTCTTTACTCGGGCCAAGACCTTTTCAAAGCTGCGGGTTTTCCTAATTTAATGCAAGAGCTGGCTAACAAACGTGAATCAAAAGAAAAACTGACTCCTTATTTTCAGGCCATTCAGCGGCTTGAAAATCAGTTCCTAATTTTTCAAGAAATGGCTGCAGGTAACTTGCTGCATGTTTACCCGCAAGCCGGTCAGGAAGCCTGGTTAGCCGTTTCAAAGATTCCAAAAGATGCCCAGCCTGCATTTTTTGAAATCAGTAAAAATATTGCGACTTATCTGGGAATGACAACTGATGCGAATGCGACAGCAGCGCAACTGAAGGAAACTGCGCTCAAGTTAGATGATTCAGTTCATCAGTTTGAAAGTCTGGCGCGTAGTTCAGACCCTGAAGCCTACAAGCAGGCCAATTCGGTCGGCGTTGAAGTTTTTTACAACGACTTTCATCCCTTCCGATGGGCCTACATTTGTTATTTGCTAGCGGCCTTAATTCTGCTGTTTATTTGGATTCGTAGTCAGCAGCAAGCGTTGATGTGGCCCGTCTGGATTTTTGTAGCCGTAGGCTTTGCTTTGCACATTACTGGTTTTGCTATGCGTGTTTATCTTGCGGAACGACCTCCGGTCACGAACATGTACGAAACGGTTATTTGGGCCTCGTTCGGAGTCATGTTATTCTCAATTATTCTGGAACTTGTTTACAAGTTCCGTGTGTTTTTATTAGCTGGCTGTTTAATGGGCACAGTTTCTTTGATCATTGCTGACTTCGCACCCGCTGTTCTTGATCCGAGTCTGCAACCGCTTGAGGCTGTCTTGCGCAGCAATTATTGGCTGATCATTCATGTTATGACGATTACGATTTCTTACGCCGCCTTTCTGTTGGCCTTCGGCTTGGGTGATCTCGGTCTTGTTTATTTCGTGATCGACGAGCACAAGCACCACGACAAAATTCAAAAAATCACGACGGGCGTGTACCGTTCGATGCAAATTGGTGTGGCATTTTTAGCACCCGGAATTATTTTGGGTGGAGTTTGGGCAGATTACTCTTGGGGCCGCTTCTGGGGATGGGATCCAAAGGAAACTTGGGCGCTGATTGTGCTTCTTGGTTACATCGTAGTGTTGCATTCTCGCCTCATCGGCTGGCTTAAAAACTTCGGTATGATCGCGAGCGGAGTGATTACATTCAGTCTTGTGATCATGGCTTGGTACGGAGTTAATTTTGTACTTGGCGCAGGGCTTCATTCGTATGGTTTCGGCGCCGGTGGTGTCGAGTATGTCTCGGTGGTGATTGGACTTCATATTTTGTTTTGTGCTTACGCTTACATCATTCACAGTAATCGAAAACCAATTGATAAAAAACCTACGTGACATTTAGCGCAAATTTTATTTTAATCTGATATCAAAGACTTATGTAAAGGATATCTATGCAACTTCGTTTTTTGCAACAGTGGTTGGTTGGGATAATTTTGATCTCAACATTGGTAAATTTCTCAGGTTGTTTGTGGCAGTCTCCGGACGCTGCCGTGCGCGCACCAAAAAGCATCGGCTATAATGCAGGCTACTCTCCTGAACAACCTCTTCCGTTCAGTCATGAACTGCATGTGGGTCAAAATAAGATTCAATGTCAGTACTGCCATAACCAAGTTGAATTTTCAAAAAGTTCAAACATCCCGGCGTTGTCGACTTGTATGAATTGCCATCAACAAGTGGCCACCGACAAAGAACCGATCAAAAAATTACGCGAAGCTTATGCTGATGGTAAATCAATTGAATGGGTTAAAGTGCATATGCTGCCAGATCATGTTCAGTTCAACCATCAGGCGCACGTCAGTCGCGGTGTGAACTGTTCAACTTGTCACGGGCCAATCGAGACGATGCCTCAAGTTTACCAATACTCAGACCTTTCTATGGGCTGGTGTGTGAACTGTCATCGTCAACCTGAAAACAAAGCCCCACTTAACTGTTCGACTTGCCATAACTAGAGAAAGACTCAGATATGAAAACACCCTCACACGAACATGATCAAAACACAGTCGAAAATCAAAAAAACCGTCCCGCTGAAATTCAGCGCAACAACACCTATTGGCGTTCGATTGAAGAGTTAAACAACACACCTGATTTCAACGCTGCTTTGCAATCAGAGTTCATGACTTCACCTTTACGTGAAGAGTACATGAAGGACGGTGACTTCTCACAAGAGCCGGCCTCTGAAACTGAAAAATGGGCTCGCCGCGACTTCATGAAGTTGATGGGCGCTTCAATGGCTTTAACGACCGCTGTTGGTTGTATACGTCGTCCGGTTCAAAAAATGGTTCCCTACGTGAAGCAACCTGAAGAAGTCACTTTAGGGGTTTCCAACTGGTACACATCAACTTACTTCGACGGACAAGAGGGCTTCGGTCTTTTAGTTAAGTCGCGCGAAGGCCGTCCAGTGCATATCGCCGGTAATCCTCAGCATCCGCTCAACAAAGGTGCAACATCGGTTCGCGCCCAAGCTTCATTGCTGAGCCTTTACGATACGGAAAGACTGCAAGCTCCGCATCGCAATCTGTTTAACGAAAAACGCACAAACAAAGAGACTGTCGCCATCACTTGGGACGATCTTGACAGTAAAGTCGTCGCCGAACTGAACAAAGGTTCCGCGTACATTCTTTCAGGAAATATCTCTTCGCCGGCGACACAAGCGGTGATCAATGACTTCGGTCAGGCGTTTGGCACTCAGCACGTTGTTTGGGAACCGCTCGGTCACGACGACGTGGCCGCCGGTCAAAAGGCGTCTTACGGCACTGAAGGTGTTCCGTTCTACCGCTTTGATCAAGCTAAAACGATTGTTTCAATCGATGCGGATTTCTTAGGTACATGGCTTTCGCCGGTCACGTTCACTCGTCAGTTTGCTGCAGGTCGTAAAAACCTTGATTCTATGAACCGTTTGTATTCATTCGACTCAACGTACTCTTTGACAGGCGCTAATGCCGACATCCGTATGAAAATCAAACCCTCACAACAAATTGTTGTGGTTATGGGTTTAATTAATGAATTGATATCTTCAGGAAAAGTATCGGCAGCCGACAATGTGAAGTCTGCGGCTTCGCAATTTAAAAATGCGGCTGAGCAATTAGGGGTTTCATCGGAGCAATTCAAAAAAGTCGCTGCTGATTTAGCAGCGGGTCCTTCGTTGGTTGTGGCGGGTGGTTTGGCTACACGCACGACACAATCTCTGGAATTGCAAGTGGCCGTGAATCTATTAAATAGCCTTCTAGGTAACGACGGAAAAACAGTTTTAGCCGGCTCGGGTAACAAACACCTGACTGCCTCATATTCAGGTTTAATTGAACTCGTTAAAAAAATGAAAGCGGGTCAGGTTAATACTCTGATTATTTACCGTTCTAATCCTATGTATGCTTTAACTGCAGACGTTGATTTTGCCGAAGCTCTTAAAAAAGTTCCGGCCGTGGTTTATGCTGGCGATAAAATGGATGAAACGGCTCATCATGCGCACTTCATCGCAACCGATAATCATGCACTTGAAACTTGGGGTGATGCTGAATTCGCCAATGGCGTTTACTCGGTTCACCAACCATTGATTCGTACTATGTACGACACCCGTTCATTCCAGTTATCACTGATGACTTGGGCTTACTTGGCTAAAAAAGGCCCGAAACGTTTAACGACTTACGAAACTTTCTACGATTACTTGCGCGCCTTCTGGAAAGAAGACATGGCTCCGAAACTTGCAAAAGGTCAGGACTTTGAAACATTCTGGAACAGCATGCTGCAAAACGGTGTAGTGGGCGAAGCGGCTTCATCGGCTACTTCACGAACAGCGAATGCTTCCTTGTTGTCGAATGTAAAAAACAAATCGATAGCAGACGGTTACGAGTTAGTTTTATACCCGACAGTTCAATTAGGTGATGGCACTTTGGCCAACGTTCCTTGGTTGCAAGAGTTGCCGGATCCTGTAACGAAAATCGTTTGGGACAACTACGCCTGTGTTTCAATCAAAACAGCTGAGCAACTGAAGCTCAAAGAGGGCAGCCTTGTTGAAGTGACAGTGGGTTCACACAAATTGACAATTCCGGCGCACATTCAGCCGGGCCTTCACGATCAAGTGATCGCGATTGCAGTCGGTTACGGTCGCAAACAAGCGGGTAAAGTTGGTAATGATATCGGTCAGGATGCTTACACACTTTCAACGGTTGTTGATGGTCAAGTCGTCTTCGCTGGTCAAGCCGTTGAAATTAAAAAAACCGGCGCTTCTTATACATTGGTTACGACACAAGGTCATGACTCGATGGAAGGCCGTCAATTAGTGGTTCAAGCCACGAATAAAGATTACTCAATTAATAAAGAAGCCAATATTCACAGACACCACACTTGGTCGATTTGGTCGGGCCACCAGTATAACGGTCACAAGTGGGGTATGGCGCTTGATTTAAATTCTTGCACGGGTTGTTCAGCTTGTATGACAGCGTGTCAGTCTGAAAATAACATCCACGTTGTCGGCAAAAAATATGTGATGCAAGGTCGCGAAATGCACTGGATTCGCATCGATCGTTATTACGCGGGCGATGTCGCCAATGCTGAAACGGTTTTCCAACCGGTTATGTGTCAACATTGTGACAATGCTCCTTGTGAAACAGTTTGTCCGGTGGCCGCCACTGTTCACAGCGATGAAGGTCTGAACGATATGATTTACAATCGTTGCGTTGGAACTCGTTACTGTTCAAATAACTGTCCTTATAAAGTTCGTCGCTTCAACTGGTTCAACTACGCCAAACTCATCGAAAAACCGATGCACATGGCGTTGAATCCGGAAGTCACAGTACGTACTCGCGGTGTCATGGAAAAATGTACATTCTGCGTTCAACGTATTAAAGAAGGCAAAATGAAGGCGAAAGTTGAAAATCGTCCGTTGAAAGACGGTGATATCAAAGTCGCTTGTGAAACAGCTTGTCCTACGGACGCCATTACCTTTGGTGACATGAATGACGAAAACTCACGTGTTGCTCAAATCTTCAAAGCAGAGCCCCGCGCTTACGCTTTACTTGAAGAATGGTTTGCAAAACCTTCAGTGCGTTACTTATCGAAAATTAGAAATAATGATCAAGTAACTCCCGCAAAACATGATGCGCACTCGTCTGAGGCTCCGAAAAATGAGTCTGCACAGCAAGAAGGAGGTCACGCATGAGCCAGCCAATGAAACGTAAACCTCTAGTCTTAGGTAATAAAACTTTAAAAGACGTAACAGATGATATCTGCGCGCCAATCGAACGTATTCCGTCTAAAGGTTGGATGGGTTTATTCCTGAGCGCCAAAATGCTTTTCTTGTTTTACATCACGACAATCGCACTCGTTGTTTCAACGGGTATGGGGTTGTTGGGCGTCAATCACCCGGTCGCCTGGGGAACAATGATCATCACGTTCGTATTCTGGGTTGGTATCGGCCATGCCGGTACGCTGATTTCAGCGATTCTCTTTTTATTCCGTCAAAAATGGCGTACTTCAGTGGCGCGTTCGGCCGAAGCCATGACAGTTTTTGCCGTCATGACTGCAGGTATCTTTCCGCTGATTCATACAGGACGTCCTTGGCTCGATTTCTGGTTATTTCCTTATCCAAATCAACGTGGCCCGTTGTGGGTGAACTTCCGTTCTCCATTATTATGGGACGTTTTCGCCGTATCAACCTATGCGACTGTTTCAACTGTGTTCTGGTTCGTGGGCATGATTCCGGATTTAGCCACTGTTAAAGACCGCGCGAAAAATAAAATTCGTCGTACGATTTACGGAGCTTTATCTCTCGGTTGGAGAGGCACAGCCCGCAACTGGGCGCACTACGAAATGACTTATCTAATCTTAGCCGGCTTGTCGGCGCCGCT